>NZ_MTHE01000019.1:0-33729 GCF_001956865.1 Brevundimonas sp. ZS04 | reverse complement strand
GTCCCGGCGGCCGGGCCAGCTTCGACGACATCGATCTGGAAGAGATTTTCGGCGCTTTCGGCGGCGGCGGGCGTGGGGCCGGGCGCGGCTTTGGCGGCGGGCGCGGCCAGGACGTGCGGGCTACCCTCGACATCAGCCTTGAGGACGCCATCGCCGGGACGACGCGGCGCATCCAGTTCTCGGACGGGCGGATGCTGGATGTGGCCATTCCCAAGGGCGCTTCCGAAGGCCAGGTGATCCGGCTGAAGGGGCAGGGCGCGCCGGGGCGGGGCGGTCAGGCGGGCGACGCCCTGATCGAACTGCGCATCCAGCCGCATCCGGTGTTCAAGCGCGACGGCGCCGATCTGACGATGGATCTGGCGGTGTCGGTCCCCGATGCGGTGCTGGGCGGCAAGATCCAGGTGCCGACGCCCGAGGGCGCGGTGATGATGACCATCCCCAAGGGCTCGAACTCCGGCAAGGTGCTGCGGCTGAAGGGGCGCGGGGCCCATGCGAACGGCAAGCGCGGCGATCTGCTGGCGAAACTGGTGGTGACGCTGCCGGAGACGCCGGACGACGAACTGGTCCGGTTTGCGACCGAATGGCGTGAGCGCCGGCCCTATAAGCCCGGCCGTTGATGGCCTAAGGGCTTAGCTTCCTTCTTCTCCTCCCCGAGACTGTAGAGACCGTCATGACGCCCAAGCCCGCCGCCAAGCCCGCTCGCCCCTGGTTCTCGGCCGGGCCGACGGCCAAGCGTCCGGGCTGGTCGCTGGCGGGGCTGCCAACCAATCTGATGGGCCGGGGCATCCGCGCGCCGGAGGTGGCCGAGCGGTTCGCGCATGGGCTGAAGCTGACGCGCGAAGTGCTGAGTCCGCCAGACGACTATGTGCTGCTGTATACGCCCGGCTCGGACACCGGCGCGGTCGAGGCGGCGCTGTGGTGCATGCTGGGCGAGCGGCCGGTGCAGGTCGTCGCCTATGAGAATTTCGGCCAGGTCTGGGCGACCGACGTGCGCGATCACTTGAAGCTGGAGCCGGAAGTGCTGACGGTGCCGTGGGGCGAACTGCCGGACCTGTCCCAGGTCGATCCGAAGAAGGACGTGGTGTTTCCGTGGAACGGCACGACCTCGGGCGTGCGCGTGCCGGACGGGGACTGGATCGCCGATGATCGCGAGGGGCTGACCATCTGCGACGCGACCTCGGCGGCGTTTGCGATGGACCTGCCGTGGGACAAGCTGGATGTGACGACCTTCAGCTTCCAGAAGGCGCTGGGCGGCGAGGCGGGCATCGGCCTGATGGTGCTGTCGCCGCGCGCCGTGGCGCGGCTGGATACCTATCGCCCCGATCGGGCGGTGCCCAAGGTGCTGCGGATCGTCGACAAGAAGGGTTTTGACCGGACCCTGGCGGACGGGGTGGTGATGAACACCTTCTCGGTCCTGACCATCGAGGACTGGATCGACGCGCTGGACTGGGCGAAGGACGCAGGCGGCCTGCCTGCGCTGATCGCGCGCACAGACGCCAACTATGCGGCCCTGGCCGAGTGGGTGGAGCGGACCGACTGGATCGACTTCCTGCCGGAACGCCCCGAAATCCGCTCGACCACGTCGGTCTGTCTGAAGTTCGTCGATCCGCGTATCGCGGCGATGGACGAGGCGGGACAGAAGGCCTTCGTGAAGCGGTTCAAGGGGCTGCTGGAAGGCGAGGGGGCGGTCTATGACATGGAGCCGCATCGTTATGCGCCTCCGGGCTTGCGCCTGTGGTGCGGCTGTACGGTGGAAACGGCGGACGTCGTGGCCGCGACGCCATGGCTGGAGTGGGCGTTCCAGACGGCGGTCGACGAACTGGCCGGATAATTCTGTCGCCCATTCTACGCCCTTTGGGGGGCGACTCCGGACGATTCAGGGGTTATAGGCTCCCACCGCATTCTGGATTGCGGAGAAACGGTCTTGGCTAACGTCGCAGTGGTCGGCGCCCAATGGGGCGACGAGGGCAAGGGCAAGATTGTCGACTGGCTGTCGAACCGGGCCGACATGGTCGTGCGGTTCCAGGGCGGCCATAACGCCGGGCATACGCTGGTCGTCGACGGCAAGGTCTACAAGCTGGCGCTGCTGCCGTCGGGCGTGGTGCAGGGCAAGCCCTCGATCATCGGCAACGGCGTGGTCGTGGACCCGTGGCACCTGGTCGGCGAGATCGAGAAGATCCAGGCCCAGGGCGTGGCCATCACCCCTGACATCCTGACCATCGCCGACAACGCCTGCCTGATCCTGCCGATCCATCCGGCGCTGGACGTGGCGCGCGAAGCCGCCGCCAGCGCGCCGGGCGCCAAGATCGGCACGACCGGACGCGGCATCGGCCCGGCCTATGAGGACAAGGTGGGGCGTCGGGCCATCCGCGTCTGCGACCTGGCCAATGAAGACGACCTGAAGATCAAGATCGACCGCCTGCGCTCGCACCATGATCCGCTGCGCGCGGGTCTGGGACTGGAGCCGATCGACCCGGCGGCGCTGCTGGCGCAACTGCTGGAGATCGCGCCGAAGATCCTGCCCTACGTCAAGCCGGCGTGGCGGGTGCTGGACGCCGCGCAGAAGGCGGGCAAGCGGGTGCTGTTCGAGGGTGCGCAAGGCGCCTTCCTGGACGTGGATCACGGCACCTATCCCTATGTAACCAGTTCGAACACCATCGCCGGTCAGGCGGCGGCGGGGTCGGGTGTCGGTCCGCGCGGCGTCGGCTATGTACTGGGCATCGTGAAGGCCTATACGACCCGCGTCGGCGAAGGCCCCTTCGCCTGCGAACTGAACGATGAGGTCGGCGAACATCTGGCCGTGGTCGGTCGCGAGGTCGGCGTGAACACCGGCCGGGCGCGTCGCTGCGGCTGGTTCGACGCGGTGCTGGTGCGCCAGTCGGTGGCGATCAACGGCATCGACGGCATCGCCCTGACCAAGCTGGACGTGCTGGACGGGCTGAAGACGCTGAAGATCTGCGTCGGCTATCGCATCAACGGCGAGGTGCTGGATTATCTGCCGTCCAGCCTGAAGGATCAGGCCTCGGCTGAGCCGGTGTTCGAGGAGCTGGAAGGCTGGACCGAGAGCACGGGCGGCGTCCGCAGCTTCAAGGATCTGAACGCCCACGCGCTGAAGTATGTGCGGCGGATCGAGGAGCTGATCGGCGCGCCGGTGGCCCTGCTGTCGACCAGCCCCGAGCGCGACGACACCATTCTGATGCGCGATCCTTTCCAGGGTTGAGTTTACGTTTTTGGGCTGAGGCAACATCGCCTTAACCCGTGGGGCATAGGGTCGGGCTCTGGAATGGAGCTCGCCCCGTGTTCGCCCTAGACGCCAAGACGATGCAGAGGATCGCGCCGGTGGTTCGGCGTGTGCTGATCGTCGACCCCAATCCCGCCGCTGCGCGCCTGTTGATGGACCTGCTGAAGGGGTTCGGATCGCGCGAGATCGTGGTCGAGGGCGACGAGGCGCGCGTGCTGGACCTGGCGCGCGAGATGGAGCCGGGCCTGATCTGCACCGAGCGGGCAGGGCCGAAGCTGGACGGCGAGGCCCTGGTGCGGCGTATCCGTCGCTCCAGCCTGTCGTGCCGACGCGCGCCGATCATCATGGTGACGGCCGAAGCGACCGCCAGCGCCATCAAGGGCGCGCGGGATTCCGGCGTGCACGAATTCCTGAGAAAACCCTTCACCAGCGGCGATCTGCAACGACGGATCGAGAACCTGGCGACCAAGCCGCGCGACTGGGTCGAGGCGGTGGGCTATGTCGGGCCGGATCGGCGACGCTTCAACTCGGACGACTACGCCGGGCCGCAGAAGCGCAAGGCGGACAAGCCGCGTTCCGGCGCCGAGGCCGCGGTGGCGGTCAAGGATCAGGCTATGCGGATCCTGTTTTCGGCCCTGACGCAGTTCGACAGCGATCCGATGCAGGCCGTGCGAGCCATCAAGCAGCAGGCCGAGACCCTGAAAGCGCTGGCCATCAAGACCGGCGACGCGCCGCTGGCGATCGCCGCGGCGGGGCTGGATACGGTGCTGGCTGCCGGGGCGCCGACGAAGGCCGCGCTGACGGCGCCGGTTCAGGCGGTGCTGAAGCTGGCGCCGCCCGAGACGCTGGCGCGGGCAGGGTAGTGAGCCGTGGTCGACGTCAGGCGTCGACTAGGTTCCGTTCCTCGGCTGCGGCGCGCATGGCCTTCTGCAGCTTTTCGAAGGCGCGCACCTCGATCTGACGCACGCGCTCGCGGCTGACGCCGTACTGGCCGGCGAGTTCTTCCAGCGTGACGGGGTCGTCCTTGAGGCGGCGCTCGGTCAGGATGTGCTTCTCGCGGTCGGTCAGTTCCTCCATGGCCTCTTGCAGCAGGCTCATGCGGATCGACTTTTCCTCGTTTTCGGCGAGTTGGGTTTCCTGGCTGACGGCGTCGTCGTCGGCCAGCCAGTCCTGCCACTCGCTTTCGCCGTCCGCGCGCAGCGGGGCGTTCAGCGAGGCGTCGCCGCCGAGGCGGCGGTTCATGTTGGTGACTTCTTCTTCCGACACGCCCAGCTTGGTGGCGATGGCCGTCAGATGCTCAGGGTGCAGGTCGCCTTCCTCGAAAGCCGAGATCTGGCTCTTGGCCTTGCGCAGGTTGAAGAAGAGCTTCTTTTGGGCGGCCGTGGTGCCCATCTTCACCAGGGACCAGGAGCGCAGGATGTATTCCTGGATCGAGGCGCGAATCCACCACATGGCGTAGGTCGCCAGGCGGAAGCCCTTGTCCGGGTCGAATTTCTTGACGGCCTGCATCAGGCCGACGTTGCCCTCGGAGATCACCTCGCCGATCGGCAGGCCGTAGCCGCGATAACCCATGGCGATCTTGGCCACGAGGCGCAGGTGAGAGGTCACGAGACGGTGGGCGGCCTCAGGATCCTGGTGTTCGCTCCACCGCTTGGCGAGCATGAACTCCTCATCCTTGGTCAGCATGGGAAACTTACGGATTTCCGTAAGATAACGGGAGAGTCCCTGTTCAGGCGACATCACCGTCAGCGTATTGTTGGCCATATGGTCCCTCCGGCTACATGAGCTGGCGTTGCGGTTCCGACCACATGACGTGCGTCATCACCTCGCCCCTCAACTGACAAGATGGGAATCCGTTGCCCGAAGCGAAAGGGGCGGATTGTCCCAATTCGGCGGCGATGCTCAGTCCTTCGCCGTCGTCGTCATTATCTAGCACAGATGTTGTTGCTAATAAAGCGGACAGTTTGGCGCAGTCGGACGCCGGTCCGGAGCGTCAGAGTTCGGACAGTAGGGCTTCGAGGCGTTGCATGTCGTCCGGCGGGGCGGTTTCGAAGCGGAGGGCTTCGCCGGTGACAGGGTGGATGAAGCCGAGGACGGCGGCGTGCAGGGCCTGGCGTTTCAAGCCGGACGCCTCGACGGCGGCGCGGACGGCAGCAGCCGGACTGCCCGAGCCGTATACGGGATCGCCGAGCAGGGGCGCGCCCTTGGACGCCATGTGGACGCGGATCTGGTGGGTGCGGCCGGTGTGCAGGGTGCAGGCGACGCGAGCCGCCAGCCGAGCGTTCGAGGCCTTGGCCGGGCGGCCGAAGGTCTGCTGGACCACATAGTCGGTGATCGCCTCGCGTCCGCCGGAGCGCAGCACGGCCATCTTCTTGCGGTCGCCGCTGGAACGGCCGATCTGGGTCTGGATGCGGCCTTTCTCGGGCGAGGGCGCGCCGCGCGTCAGGGCCACATAGGTGCGCTCGATGTCGTGGGCGGCGAACAGGGCGGAGAGCCCTGCGTGGGCGCGGTCGGACTTGGCGGCGACCATGACGCCCGAGGTGTCCTTGTCGAGGCGGTGGACGATGCCGGGGCGGGCCACGCCGCCGATGCCGGAGAGACTGTCGCCGCAATGCGCCAATAGGGCGTTGACCAGGGTGCCGGTCTCGCAGCCGGGGGCCGGATGGGCGGCCATGCCGGGCGCCTTGTCTATGACGATCAGGTCGGCGTCCTCGAACAGCACCGTCAGGGGGATGGCTTCCGGCTGGGGCGTCGCCGGGGCGACGGGCGGCAGGGCGACCACATAGAGACCGGGTTGGGCCTTGGCCGAACCGTTGGAGACCGTCAGGCCGTCGCGGGTGACGGCGCCGTCGGCCAGCAGGGCCTGGAGCCGGGCGCGGGACAGGGTCGGGAAGGCCTCGGCCAGAGCCTTGTCCAGACGCACGCCCGGCGCGTCGATGCGCGCCTGAAGTCGTTCTGCGGCGCGCGGCGCATCCTCGAGCGTTTCGTCGTCTTCCGTCAGCAAAGGTTCATCGGCCATAAGGCGAAATAGCATGGCTGGCGTGCAGAGGCGTCATCAGACCTCAAACGCGAAAACGCCCCTGGAGAGGCCGAAGATGAAGTCGCTGATCGCCGCCGTTGTCGCTGTTTCGGGCCTGACGCTGTTGTCGGGCTGCGCCACCATGAACGAGGATCAGTGCCTGGTCGGCGACTGGGGCGGTCAGGGCTGGCGCGACGGCGCGGCCGGACGCCAGGTCAGCCGCCTGGACGAGCACGCCAAGGCCTGCGCCAAATACGGGGTGGCGCCGAACATGAGCGCCTATCTGGCCTCGCGAGAAGACGGGCTGCGAACCTATTGCACCTGGGAGAACGGCTTCCGGCAGGGGCGCGAAGGGAACAGCTACGGCGGGGTCTGCGCCCCGGCCGAGGAGCGAGACTTCCTGCCTGCCTATGAGGACGGGCGGCGCATCCATGCGGTCGAGCAGGCGGTGGCCTCTGCCGAGAGCGCGTTGAACTCGGCGATCAGCCGCATCGACAATCGCGAGGACAAGCTGGAGGCCAAGCAGCGTGAGCTGCGCCAGGACGGCCTGACCGACGAGGAGCGCCGCCGCATCCGCGACCGTATCCGTGAAGTGCGTGATGAAATTCGCGACGCCCGTCGCGATGTGCGCCAGGCCGAAGAGGCGCTTCACTACGCAGAGATCGAGGCGCGGGCGGTGCGCGGGGCGATCGGCGGCCGCTACGGCGTCTGGTGAACATGAAAACGCCCGCCTCCGGTCGACGAAGGCGGGCGTTTCAGTCTGATCAGGACGCGACCGGGGATCAGCCGATGCGCGGGTCCAGTTCACCCGAAGCGTAGCGCTTGGCCATCTGGGCGGTGGACAGGGGCTTGATCTTGGAGGCCATGCCTTCGCAGCCGAACTGCAGATAGCGCTCCTGGCACAGCTTGCGCATGGCTTCCTTGGCGGGCTTCAGATAGGCGCGCGGGTCGAACTCGCCCGGCTTCTCGGCCAGCAGCTTGCGGATGGCGCCGGTCATGGCCATGCGGTTGTCGGTGTCGATGTTGACCTTGCGCACGCCGTTCTTGATGCCGCGCTGGATCTCCTCGACCGGCACGCCCCAGGTCTGGGGCATCTGGCCGCCATAGGCGTTGATGATGTCCTGCAGATCCTGCGGCACCGAGCTTGATCCGTGCATCACCAGGTGGGTGTTGGGCAGGCGACGGTGGATTTCCTCGATCACGTTCATGGCCAGGACTTCGCCGTCCGGCTGGCGCGTGAACTTGTAGGCGCCGTGCGAGGTGCCCATGGCGATGGCCAGGGCGTCGACCTTGGTGGCCTTGACGAAGTCGACGGCCTGATCCGGGTCGGTCAGCAGGGCCGAGTGGTCCAGTTTGCCTTCGAAGCCGTGGCCGTCCTCGGCCTCGCCCATGCCAGTCTCCAGCGAGCCCAGAACGCCCAGTTCGCCCTCGACCGAGACGCCGCAGCTGTGGGCCATCTCGGTGACGCGGCGCGTCACGTCGACGTTGTATTCGTAGGAGGCGGGGGTCTTGGCGTCTTCTTCCAGCGAGCCGTCCATCATCACCGAGGTGAAGCCGTACTGGATGGCGGTGGCGCAGGTCGCCGGGCCGTTGCCGTGGTCCTGGTGCATGCAGACCGGGATGTGCGGGTACAGTTCGGCCAGGGCGTCGATCAGCTTGGCCAGGACGACGTCGTTGGCGTACGAGCGGGCGCCGCGCGAGGCCTGGATGATGACCGGCGCGTTGACGGCGTCGGCGGCCTCCATGATGGCCAGGCCCTGTTCCATGTTGTTGATGTTGTAGGCGGGCAGGCCGTAGTCGTGCTCCGCCGCGTGGTCGAGCAGTTGTCGCAGCGTGATGCGCGCCATGGATAGTCTCCTGAACCAGATATGATTTTGCCCGAGGTCTTAGCCGGTCGGGCGGGGGAAGTCACGCCGATGTGACAAGGCGCAAGCCGGGTGGACTTTGGGCGCGCAGCCTCTAAGTGGACGCGACGCCTCGGCGTATCTGACCAAGGAGCGGCAATGAGCCAGAACGATGATGCGCTGGATGAGGACGGCGGCGGTTTCGACGTCGACGACTGGGCGCGGCTGACGCCCTTCAACGGGGCCGTGGCGACGCTGGACGATGTTCAGGCGGGCAAGGCCGTGTTCGCTCTGGGCGACACCGAAGAGGCGCGCGTCATCGACATGGAGCTGCCCCAGCCGGTCATCTGGTGGGAAGACGACGGCGAACAGGCGGCGGTGATCGTTCAGGCCGAGGCCCACGTCGGGCCCGACGGCGATCTGATGGAGGTGCTGGGTCTGATCCTGCCCGACGGCGGCGGGGCGGTGGCCCTGCTGGATGACGTCGATCTGGTGGACGACACCGATCCGACGTGGCGCGATCTGGTCGCGCGCGCCGTCGACATGGACGGCGAAGACTAAAGCTTCAGACATCAGGGGCGAGGGCCGCGAACAGCCCTCGCCTTGACGTTTTTAGGCGGCGCGCAGGGCCTCGACGCCCGGCAGAAGCTTGCCTTCCATCCATTCCAGGAAGGCGCCGCCCGCGGTGGAGACGAAGGTCATGTCGTCGGCCGTGCCTGCGTGATTCAGGGCCGCGACGGTGTCGCCGCCGCCGGCCACGGCGACCAGCTTGCCGGCCCTGGCCAGTTCCGCGGCGTGCTTGGCGGCCTCGACCGTGGCCTTGTCGAAGGGCGGAACCTCGAACACGCCCAGCGGGCCGTTCCAGATCAGCGTCTTCGATAGGTCCATGGCGCGGTTCAGGCGGGCGACGGTTTCCGGCCCGGCGTCCAGGATCAGGTCGTCGGCGGCGATGCGATCCAGAGCGCGCACGCCCGACTCGATGCCCGGCTTGACGCCCTTGGCCACCACCACATCGACGGGCAGCAGCAGTTCGCAGCCCTGGCGGCGGGCTTCCTCGATGATCTCACGGGCGGTGTCGGCCAGATCCTTCTCGCACAGCGAACCGCCGACATCGACGCCCTGGGCGAACAGGAAGGTGTTGGCCATGCCGCCGCCGATGGCCAGATAGTCCAGCTTGGCGACCAGGTTCTTCAGCAGGTCCAGCTTGGTCGAGACCTTGGCGCCGCCGACGATGCCGATGACCGGCTTCTGCGGCTTGCCGAGCGCCGCATCCAGCGCCTCAAGCTCGCGCGCCATGGCGCAACCCGCATAGGCGGGCAGCAGGCGGGCCAGACCCTCGGTCGAGGCGTGGGCGCGGTGCGCGGCCGAGAAGGCGTCGTTGACGTAGAGGTCGCCCAGTTCCGCCAGCTGCTGGGCGAAGGCCGGGTCGTTCTTTTCCTCGCCCTTGTGGAAGCGGACGTTCTCCAGCAGCAGCACGCCGCCCGCGTCCAGATCGGCCACGGCGGCCTTGGCGTCATCGCCTACGCAGTCGTCGGCGAAGCGCACCGGGCCGTGCAGCAGCAGCTCCAGCGGCTCGACTACGGGCTTCAGGCTCATCGACGGCACGCGCTCGCCCTTGGGACGGTCGAAGTGGGCCAGCAGCACCACCTTGGCGCCCGCTTCGCGCAGGCGGTGGATGGTCGGCAGGGCGGCCTTCAGACGAGTGTCGTCGGTGACGTTCCCGTCCTCCATCGGCACGTTGAAGTCCACGCGGACCAGGGCGGTCTGGCCGGACAGGTCGGAAACGTCGTCGAGGGTGCGGAAGGTCATATTGGGCTGCCTCCAGAGAAGATGTGCCCGATCCAGAGCAGAGCGCCGTGGATCATGAGTTGAATTTGTAGAGCGACCGCCGGGGCCGCTATGGCGATGAAGCCCCGTCCACGTCTCGCATGCTTTCGATAGGCTGCGATCGCAAAGCCCGCCAAGAGAACCGGAATTCCGAACCAGGCGAAAGCTGTGGCTGAGGCTGGCCATGAACGGGTCAGAAGGGGGATGGCTATTCCGACCAGAAGCAACGCTGCGACGCCGCATCCTCTGAGAACGAAGGAGCCGTCAGCCAGTGGGCCGAGGTCGATTTTCCTCAACCCCTGCCAGGTGACGAAGCTCCACGCCCCGATGGCCAGCAGCGACCACGGCAGAGAATGTAGAGCGAACATAAAAAACCCCGGCAGTCCTGTGAACAAGAGCATGCCGGGGTTCTCTGTGCGGTCTTACAGGAACTTCGCCATCACCAGGGCGGTGTCGGCCATGCGGGTCGCGAAGCCCCACTCGTTGTCGTACCAGGTCAGGACGCGGGCCAGCTTGCCGTCGACGACCTGCGTTTGCGGCAGGGCGGCGGTCGAGGAGGCGGCCACGTGGTTCAGGTCGACCGAGACCAGCGGGTCGGTGGTCGTGGCCAGGACGCCGTTCATCGGGCCGTTCGCGGCGGCCAGCAGGGCGGCGTTGATTTCCTCGACGGTGACTTCGCGACCGGCGACGACCTTCAGGTCGACGACCGAGACGTTCGGGGTCGGGACGCGGATCGACGAGCCGTCCAGCTTGCCCTTCAGTTCCGGCAGGACCAGGCCCAGGGCCTTGGCGGCGCCGGTCGAGGTCGGGATCATCGACAGGGCGGCGGCGCGGCCGCGGTACAGATCCTTGTGCATCGTATCCAGCGTCGGCTGGTCGCCGGTGTAGGCGTGGATGGTGGTCATGTAGCCGCGCTCGATGCCGAACAGGTCGTGCAGCACCTTGGCCACCGGGGCCAGGGCGTTGGTCGTGCACGAGCCGTTGGAGACGACGATGTCGTCGGCCGTCAGGGTCTCATGGTTGACCTTGAAGACGATGGTCTTGTCGGCGTTGTCGGCCGGGGCCGAGACCAGCACACGCTTGGCGCCGGCCTTCAGGTGGGCCGAGGCCTTGTCCTTGGAGGTGAAGATGCCCGTGCATTCCAGGGCGATGTCCACCTTCAGCTCGGCGTGCGGCAGGTTGGCCGGGTCGCGCTCGGCCGTGACCTTGATCTTGCCGGTGCCGACGTCGATCCAGTCCTCGCCCGTCGTGACCGTGCCGGGGAAGCGGCCGTGCACCGAGTCATAGCGGAACAGGTGGGCGTTGGTCTCGACCGGACCCAGGTCGTTGATCGCCACGACCTCGATGTCCTTGCGGCCGTGCTCGACGATCGAGCGAAGGACGAGGCGGCCGATGCGGCCGAAGCCGTTGATGGCGACGCGAACGGTCATGGGGAGCAGTCTCCTGAACAGGGGCGGTTATGATTGGCGCCTTAGTGGGACGGAGCGCGCGCGGTTGCAACCCCGTCGCCGTAACAAGGCCCGTAACAAGATATGATCGCCTGTAACCGTCCGGGTGCGGTCAAGCCGCTTCAGCAGCAGCGGAAGCCGCCGCCTTCGCCGAACCGCCGCGCCTCATGCAGGCGGAAGAAGGCGGTGCGGTCCAGCGGCGCCTGATCCGGGTGGGTGACGGCGGCGTGGGCGACATAGGCGTCATAATCCGGCTGGCCGATCATCAGCCCGGCGGTGCGGCGGGCGTCCTTGCCCCACCGCACCAACGTGTCCCGGCAGGCGCAGAGCAGGTCTGCGCCGCCGGTCGTCGCTGAGGATGAAGAGGACTTAAGCACGGGCGATGTCCATGGCTTCGTCGGTCAGGGTCAGCTCATGCGCGGCCGGGGTTTCGACCACGGTCGGCTGGTCGGACTTCAGCGCCTTGAGACAGGCCCCGACGCCATAGACCACGACCGTCAGCACCACGAACAGGAAGCCCGCCGTCAGCGCCGAGTTGACGTAGTCGTTGACGATGACCCGGTGCATGTCGCCGATGGTCTTGGCCGGGGCCAGGATGTCGCCGGCGGCCATGGCGTCCTGATACTTCCGGGCGTGGGCCAGGAAGCCGATCTTCACGTCGGGGTGGAACAGCTTCTGCAGCCCTGCCGTGACCGTGCAGATCAGCAGCCAGACCGCCGGAACCGCCGTGGCCCAGGCGAACCTGTGCCGCTTCATCTTGAACAGGACGACCGTGCCCAGGATCAGGGCGACCGCCGCCAGCATCTGGTTGGCGATACCGAACAGGGGCCACAGGCTGTTGATCCCGCCCAGCGGATCGACCACGCCGGTATAGAGGAAATAGCCCCACAGCCCGACCGTCAGTGCCGTGGCCACGACGTTGCCGGTCCAGGACTGGGTCTGGCGCATCTTCGGCACGGCCATGCCCAGCAGGTCCTGGATCATGAAGCGGCAGACGCGGGTGCCCGCATCGACCGTGGTCAGGATGAACAGGGCCTCGAACAGGATGGCGAAGTGATACCAGAAGGCCATCATGGCCTTGCCGCCGATGACGCCCGACAGGATGTGGGCCATGCCGACGGCCAGGGTCGGGGCGCCGCCCGCGCGCGACAGGATGGAATGCTCGCCCACATCCTTGGCCAGTTGCTCCAACTCGGCCGGGGTGATGTGGAAGCCCCACTGGGCCACGGCGGCGGCGGCGGCGCCGGCGTTGTCGCCGATGACGGCGACCGGGCTGTTCATGGCGAAATAGACGGCCGGGTCCAGCACGGTGGCGGCGATCAGGGCCATGATGGCCACGAAGCTTTCGCACAGCATGGCGCCATAGCCGATCAGCGGGATCTGATTCTCGTTCTCCAGCAGCTTGGGCGTGGTGCCCGACGAGATCAGGGCGTGGAAGCCCGACACGGCTCCGCAGGCGATGGTGATGAACAGGAAGGGGAACAGGGCGCCCGAGAAGACCGGCCCGGTGCCGTCGATGAAGGGGGTGATGGCGGGCATCTGCACATGCGGCCGCACGATCAATATGCCGACGGCCAGGGCGACGATGGCGCCGATCTTCAGGAAGGTGGACAGGTAGTCGCGCGGCGCCAGCAGCAGCCACACCGGAATGACCGAGGCGATGAAGCCATAGGCCATCATGGCCAGCGCCAGCGTCGTGCCCGACAGGGTGAAGGCCGGACCCCAGACCGGATCAGCCGCCACATGGCCGCCGCCGATGATGGCCAGAACCAGCAGCACCACGCCGATCACCGACACCTCGCCCACCCGGCCGGGGCGTAGGAAGCGGGTGTACAGGCCCATGAAGACGGCGATGGGGATGGTGGCGGCGACGGTGAAGGTGCCCCAGGGGCTCTCGGCCAGCGCCTTGACCACCACCAGCGCCAGCACGGCCAGGATGATGACCATGATCATCAGCACCCCGACCTGGGCGATGACGCCGGGGATCGGCCCCATCTCGGTGCGGACCATGTCGCCCAGCGACCGGCCGTCGCGGCGGGTCGACATGAACAGGACGATCATGTCCTGCACCGCCCCCGCCAGCACGGCGCCGACCAGAATCCACAGCACGCCGGGCAGATAGCCCATCTGCGCCGCCAGCACCGGCCCGACCAGCGGCCCTGCGCCCGCGATGGCCGCGAAATGGTGGCCGAACAGGACGTTGCGTGGCGTCGGAACGTAATCCAGCCCGTCATTGTGCCGGACGGCCGGTGTGGGCCGCCTTGCGTTCAGCCCCAGCACCTTCCCGGCCAGATAGCGGGCGTAGAAGCGGTAGGCGATGGCGTAGACGCACAACGCCGCGACCACGATCCATACGGCGCTGATGCTCTCGCCCTGGTGCAGGGCGATGACGGCGAGGGACACGGCCCCCAGGATAGCGATGGCGCCGAATATCAGCGCCGTCTTGAGCTTGCCCATGACGAACGGTCCTCCGGGTCGACTGGGTGCGACCTTTCGTCTTTTTTGGACCCTAATCGCGTCCGGCGCCAATCGACAAAAGTCGAAGAAGCTTGGCCGGTCCTTCTCCCCTTGCGGGAGAAGGATTACGGAGCGACCACTCGCACCTTGCCCGCCGCCTCGGCCGCGCGCGCACGCGCCTCGTCCGTGTCCGCCCCCCGCGCCAGCGCCACGCCCATGCGGCGGCGCTCATAGGCCTCGGGCTTGCCGAACAGGCGCAGGTCGGCGGTCGGGACCGACAGGGCCTCGGCCACGCCTTCGAACACCACGCCCTGCGCCTCCATGCCGCCGTAGATGACAGCGCTGGCGCCGGGTTCGCGCAAGGTCACGTCCACGGGCAAGCCCAGAATGGCGCGGGCGTGCAGGGCGAACTCGCTCATGACCTGCGTCGCCAGCGTCACCAGCCCGGTGTCATGCGGACGCGGCGACACCTCCGAGAACCAGACCTCGTCGCCCTTCACGAACAGTTCGACGCCGAAGACGCCGAGACCGCCCAGCGCCTCCGTCACCTTGGTCGCAATGGCCTGCGCCGTCTTCAGGGCGGCGGGGCTCATGATCTGCGGCTGCCAGCTTTCGACATAGTCGCCCTTCTGCTGGCGATGACCGATGGGGGCGCAGAAGTTCGTACGGACCGCGCCGTCGCGCAACGACCGCACCGTCAGCAGGGTGATCTCATAGTCGAAGTCGATGCGCCCCTCGACGATGACGACGCCGCCCGCGACCCGCCCCGACGCTTCGGCATAGGCCCAGGCGTCGGCCACGCCCTCAGGCCCCTCGACACAGGACTGGCCCTTGCCCGAGGACGACATGACCGGCTTGACGAAGCAGGGGAAGCCCACCGCCTGCGCCCCCGCCGCCAGTTCCTCGGCCGAGGCGGCGAAGGCGTAGGGACTGGTCGGCAGGCTCAGCTCTTCGGCGGCCAGACGGCGGATGCCTTCGCGGTTCATGGTCAGCTGGGTGGCGCGGGCGGTGGGGATGACGCGGGCCAGCCCCGCCGCCTCGATAGCCGCCAGGGCGTCGGTGGCGATGGCCTCGATCTCTGGCACGATGATGTGCGGGGCCTCGGCCATGATGATCCCGTTCAGCACCTGGGGATCGGTCATGGGGATGACGTGGCTGCGGTGCGCCACCTGCATGGCGGGGGCGTTGGCGTAGCGGTCGACCGCGATCACCTCGGCGCCGAGGCGTTGCAGCTCGATGGCCACCTCCTTGCCCAGCTCGCCCGAGCCCAGCAGCATGACGCGCGTGGCGTGGTCGGTAAGCGGCGTGCCGATCTTCATGGCGTCAGGCTCCGAAAAGTCGTTCAGGTTCCCGGCTCGGCCGGAACCGCATAGAGGCGGCGGAAGGCGTCCAGCGCGGCGCCGTGATAGATGGTGGCGTGGCTCTCGTTCGGGCGCGGGGTGAAGTCCCAGGTGACGCCGGGCAGGGCGTGATCGCGCAGGTTGGCGGTCAGCACGTCCATCGGCGCCTGCATCATCTCGCCCTCGTCGCCCAGCGTCAGGATCAGGGTGCGCGGGTCGTTGGAGTGGTCGCGCAGATGCGCGCCCGACTGCCGCGCCAGCTGGCCGCCGTCCCACCACAGGCTGGGGCTGACGGCGACATAGGCGTCGAACATCTGCGGTTCCTTCAGGAAGGTCTCGACCACGAAGAGGCCCGCCAGGGACTCGCCCATCAGGGCCGTCTCGCCGCTGGTGCGATAGCGGACGTCGATGAAGGGCATGGCCTCTTCGGCGATGAAGCGGCGAAAGCGGTCGGACTGCCCCTGCGTCGGATAGCGGGCGATCAGTTCGGCGTCGTCGGTCGGCAGGGCCAGCTCGTTGCGGCGGTCCATCGAGGCGACGCCCACGACGATGACGTCGCGCGTCGTGCCGACGATGGTCCCCAACTGGGCGATGCCCGAGATGTGGTGAAAGTCCTGATCCTGTCCGCCGTCGAGGACGTAGAGGACGGGATAGGTCTGATTGCTTTGCGCGTAGCCGGGCGGCAGCCAGACGTTGATCTCGCGCGTCTGGTTCATGATGGCGGAGGGCAGGGCGTAGGACTGGCCGATGACAACGGGCGTCTCGACCGCCATGGGGGCGGTTGTCTCGGCGAAGGCAGGCGCGCCGCCCGCCATCGACAAGCCGAAGCTCAGGACGAGGGCGAGGCGGCGCATGGGGCTTACAGCCGGGCCTTGGCGGCTTCGACCACGGCCTCGGCGGTGATGCCGAACTCGCGGTAGAGGACTTCGGCCGGGGCCGAGGCGCCGAACGACGACATGCCGACAAAGCCGCCGTCCTCGCCGATGAAGCGTTCCCAGCCCTGCTTGATCGCGGCCTCGACGGCGACGCGGACGGTGCCGCGGCCGATGACGGCGTCCTGATAGGCCTTGGGCTGCTGCTCGAACAGGGCGAAGCAGGGGACCGACACCACGCGGGTGGGCACGCCTTCGGCCTCCAGCGTCTCGGCGGCCTTCAGCGCCAGGGCGACCTCGGTGCCGGTGCCGAACAGGGTGACTTTCGCCGCGCCATTGGCGGCCTTCAGCTCATAGGCGCCCTTGCGGGACAGGTTCTCGCCCGCATCGGTCACGCGCACGGCCGGGGTCTTCTGGCGCGACAGGCACATGGCGGTCGGCGTGGTCTTGTGCTGCAGGGCGACCTGCCAGCACTCCAGCGCCTCGACCGTGTCCGCCGGGCGCATGGTCAGCAGGTTCGGAATGGCGCGCAGGGCCGCCAGATGCTCGACCGGCTGGTGGGTCGGGCCGTCTTCGCCCAGGCCGATGCTGTCGTGCGTCAGGACGTGGATCGCGCGTACGCCCATCAGGGCGCCCAGACGGATCGCCGGACGGCTGTAGTCCGCAAACGCCATGAAGGTGCCGCCGTAGGGGATGACCCCGCCGTGCAGCGCCAGGCCGTTCATCGCCGCGGCCATGCCGAACTCGCGGATGCCGTAGTTCAGGTAGCGGCCGGCGTAATCCGGCGCGTCCATGATCTGGGTGTTCTTGACGAAGGTGTTGTTCGAGCCGGTCAGGTCGGCCGAGCCGCCGACCATTTCCGGGATGGCGTTGAACACCGTCTCCAGCGCCTCGCCCGAGGACTGGCGCGTGGCCAGGGCGGGCTTGTCCTCGATCAGCGACTTCAGCTTGGCGTCCAGCGCCTCGAAGGCGCCGGTGGGCAGGTCGCCCGCCATCGCGCGAGTGAAGTCGTCGCGGTGGTCGTGGTTCAGCAGGCGGGCTTCCCAGGCCTTGCGGGCCTTGCCGCCCTGCTTGCCGACCTTGGCCCAGGCCTTCTGCACGCCTTCCGGCAGCTCGAACGGCGCGAAGGGCCAGTTCAGCGCCTGGCGGGTCGCCGCGATCTCGGTGGCGCCCAGGGCCGCGCCGTGGGTCTTGTGGCTGCCTTCCATGGTGGCGGCGCCCTTGCCGATCTTGGTCTTGCAGGCGATCAGCGTCGGCTTGTCCTGCTTGGTCGCCCAGGCCAGGGCCTTCTGGATCTGCCTATAGTCGTGGCCGTCGATGGCCTTGACCGCCCAGCCCGAGGCCTTGAAGCGGGCCAGCTGGTCGGTGGCGTCCGACAGCGACACCTTGCCGTCGATGGTGATTTCGTTGTCGTCCCACAGGACACACAGCTTGTTCAGCTTCAGGCGGCCGGCCAGGGCGATGGCCTCCTGCGACACGCCTTCCATCAGGCAGCCGTCGCCGGCGACGACCCAGGTGCGGTGATCGACCAGATCCTTGCCGAAGCGCGCCGCCAGATGGCGCTCCGCCAGGGCGAAGCCGACCGAGGTGGCCAGGCCCTGACCCAGCGGGCCGGTGGTCGTCTCGATCCCGGCCATGTGGCCGTACTCGGGGTGGCCGGCGGTCTTGAAGCCCCACTGGCGGAAGTTTTCCAGCTGTTCCTTGGTGGCGTCCTTGTAGCCCGTCAGGTGCAGCAGGCTGTAGATCAGCATCGAGCCGTGACCGGCCGACAGGATGAAGCGGTCGCGGTCGGCCCAGTCGGGACGGCTGGCGTCGAACTTCAGGAATTTCGAATAAAGGACGGTGGCGATGTCGGCCATGCCCATCGGCATTCCGGGGTGGCCGCTCTTGGCCTTTTCGACCGCATCCATGGACAGCACCCGGATGGCGTCGGCCATCTGCTTGGGCGAAGGCTTGGCGAATGCAGCTTGGGCGTCGGTCACGGCGAGACCTTTCCTCAGGAACAGGATAAAGCGGGGGCGGCGCCGCTTTACCCCGGCGCGCCGGCAGGTTCTACACGGAATCTGGAAGAAAGGACCATCATGGACGCCGTTACGGCTGCAAAGGCGCGGATTGATCGAGCGCTGGCTGATCTGGAGCGCAAGGTGCTTGAGCTGAAAGCCAGGCCCGCCTCGGCGCCGCCCATCGCGGACGACGACCTGTTCGCGCCGCGCGCCTCGAACGCGGCCGACCTGGCCCGCATCGCCGAGCTGGAGACGGCCGGTCAGGAAACAGCCCAGGCGCTGGCCCGCGCGGCCGACGCCGTGCGCGAGGTGCTGGCGCAGCAGCAGGCGGCTTCACAACAAGCCGCTGGGCAAGAGGAGACGAACTGATGGCGACGGTGACGGTAGAGGTCCACGGCCGCCCCTATGCAGTGGGCTGCGCCGACGGTCAGGAGGCGCGGGTGCGCGACCTGGCGGCCCAGTTCAACGAACGGGTGCAGGGCGTGGCCGATCAGGTCGGCCAGGTCGGCGACGTGCGGCTGTTCCTGATGGCCGCCCTGATGCTGGCCGACGAGCTTGGAGAAGCGAAACGCCAGGCGGCGGTCCAGAACTCGGGTCGCGCCAAGGCGGCGACGGCGGCCGTCGCGACGCCCGCCCCGGCCAGCGACGGCGTGGCCGAGGCCCTGAACGCCGTGGCCGCCCGTATCGAGAAGATCGTCCAGACGATGTAGGGCGTCGCCTCTATAAACCGCATTCGGACACCGACATGCTCCAAGACTTCGGAACGGACATATGGATTGCCGATGGCCCGGTGGTGGTCGGCGGCGGGGGATTTCGCTACCCGACCCGGATGGCGGTGATGCGGCTTGCGGATGGGGAGCTGGTCGTTTGGTCGCCAGTGTCGCTTAGCCTGGAAATGCGTCAGGCGGTCGGCCGACTTGGACCGGTCGGATTCATCGTTCCGCCCAACGCCCTCCATCACAGCTTTGTCGGGGAATGGCAGGAGGCCTATCCGCACGCCAAAACTCTGGCGCCGCCTACATTGGCGGAAAAGCGTGCCGATCTGAGGTTCGATGGGGCGTTAGCGGCGACAGCGCCGAGCAGCTGGGAGGGGCAGATCGACCTGATCATCTTCGAGAACGCCATCGCCAGCGAGGCCGTACTGTTTCATCGCCCGAGCGGCACGGCCATTTTCACCGATCTACTGCAGAACCTGCCGGAGGACTGGTATCATGGCTGGCGGGCGCTGGTGGCTCGCCTCGACCTGATGACGGGGCCGGTTGCGGAAGTTCCGCGCAAATTCCGACTGGCCACAAGGGACCGCACCGCGGCGCGTGCGAGCCTTGCGAAAGTGCTCGAATGGCCAACCGAACGTATCCTGATGGCGCATGGCCGACCCATCCTGACGGATGCGCGTCAGCATCTGCGACGGGCTTTTTCCTGGCTGACCCGTTAGGCGGGTTCGATACGGAGCAGCGTTAGTAAAACAGGAGTTTGCGCTTTCGTGGGAATGAGCTGGCGTCGCGTCGTCTCCATCCGACTTCGTCTTGACGGGCTCTGTCACCCCTCCCTTCTATGAGGAGGGAGAAACGCGCGCTTCGCCATTGTTGAAACCTGTCCGAACGCCTATCTTGCGCGACGGCGGGTCATGCTGCGGCTCACGTCGAAGACAACATATCCTTCTGACCTTAATTCACTCATAGGGATCTGTCCCTGTCCGGGCTCGAGGGCCTGGGCATACGGAGCCCACCTGGCTACCCAGGTCGAGAGGATTTAAACGTTCTTCACGGCTCACGCGGCGCCGCCAACCGATCTTTATTTAGTGCGCTATCGCTCGCGACGCGGTCGCTTGCTGCTTGAGCGCGTTTTGGTGCGCTACGCTGGAGACGCAGTCGCTGGCCCCTTGCGCAGTTGGCGAGCATTTCTCCAATCGTTCCTTCTCCCGCCGTCATCCTCGGGCTTGACCCGAGGATCGAGTTGGGCGACGCGCTCGACCTGTCGGCGTTCAGTGCGCCGTTAGGCTGGATCCTCGGGTCAAGCCCGAGGATGACGGTGGAATTTGGCGAAGGGCCGAGCGGCGATGACCCCCAAGCACGAACTCCGGGCCGCCATGCGCGCGCTTCGCAAGCGCTTGGGCGAGGCTGATCCCGAAGCCGCCGAGCGCGCCGCGAGCCATGCCGACGCCTTGCCGTCTTCTGAAATCGTCGCCCTCTATCGCGCCATGGGGTCGGAGCTGGATACCGACGCCCTGGCCAACACCCTGCACCAGGCGGGCCGTCGCCTGTGCCTGCCGGTCGTGCTGGAGCGCGACGCGGCCATGATCTTCCGCGCCTGGGCGCCGGGCGAGCCGCTGGAGCTGGACGCCGCCGGATGTCCCGCGCCTCTGCCGCTGAGCGAGGTGGTGCGGCCGGACCTGATCCTGACGCCCCTGTTGGCCTTCGATGCTCACGGCGGACGGTTGGGCCAGGGGGGCGGCTATTACGACCGGACCTTCGCGATGCTGCCCGATGCGCGCCGGGTCGGCTTCGCCTATGCCGGGCAGGCGGTCGATCGCCTCGATCTGGAGCCGCACGACATCCGCCTGCATGGCGTTTTGACCGAGACCGGCTATAGAGCGATCTCATGAGATTGGCGTTTTTCGGTGATGTGGTCGGCAAGTCCGGGCGCGATGGACTTTCGGACCACCTGCCGGGGTTGAGGCGCGACCTCAGGCTCGATTTCGTGGTGGTCAACGCCGAGAACGCGGCGGGCGGTTTCGGCATCACCGAGAATACGGCCAACGACATCTTCAACGCCGGGGCCGACGTCCTGACGCTGGGCAACCACAGCTGGGACCAGCGCGAGGCCCTGACCTATATCGTGCGAGAGCCGCGCCTGATCCGCCCGGCCAACTATCCGCGCCTGATGGATGCGCCGGGCCGGGGCGCCGACGTCTTCGTCACCGCCGACGGTCGCCGGGTGCTGGTCATCAATGTCCTGGGCCGCGTCCACATGGACCCGATGGATGACCCCTTCAGCGCCGTGGAGCGCGAGTTGGAGGCCGCGCCGCTGGGCGTCGTCGCCGACGCCGTCATCGTCGACATGCACGCCGAGGCCACCAGCGAGAAGATGGGCATGGGCCACTTCTGCGACGGCCGCGCCAGTCTGGTGGTCGGCACCCACACCCACGTCCCGACCGCCGACGCGCAGATCCTGCCCCACGGTACGGCCTATCAGACCGATGCGGGCGGCTGCTGCGACTACGACTCCGTCATCGGCAACGACAAGGAAGAGCCGCTGCGCCGTTTCACCACCCGTCTGTCGGGCGGACGCTATGTCCCCGCCAGCGGCCCGGCGACCATTTGCGGCGTCTTCGTCGAGACCGACGACCGTACGGGCCTGGCCAAGCGCGTCGAGCCGATCCGCGTCGGCGGCCGTCTCAGCCAGGCGGTCCCGCAGATCTGACGCCGGCCTGCCGCTCTCGGCGATCCGAGGCCGCAACGGGCTCAGCCGCCGCGTTATCGTCCAAGACTTTTGGCGTGGACCAGACGTTCGCGTAGGTCGTGCAACTGCGCCGCGCGGTGTCCTGGGGTGTGCGTGTGCGCCACATAGGCTTGAGCCGCACGGGCCAACTCCAAGCGTCGCGCGGGGTCGCGGATCAGGTCGTCCATCGCGGCGCCCAGTCCATCGGCGGTCAGATCATCGACATAGACGGCGTGCGGGCCGCTGGCTTCGCGCAGGCCGCCGCGCCCGGATGAGATCAGGGCCGCGCCCGCCGCATGGGCCTCCAGCGCGGTCAGGCCCAAGGGTTCGGCCCAGACCGAAGGCGTCAGGGCGATGGCCGCACGCTGCATGACCGCGCGAACCTCGCTCAGCGGCGCCGACTTCAACACCGTCACCCGGTCGCCGAACCGTTCCAGAGGGGCGACATGGGGTTCGGCCCAGGCGGCGTGCTTGTTCCAGTCGTTCAGCATCAGCACGGCGCGCCAGTCGGGATGACGCTCCAGCACGGCGGGCAGGGCGGCGCAGATCAGGTCCACGCCTTTTTCCTGCATGGCGCGGCCGGCGAAGGCGATCAGCGGTTCGCGACCGTCGACCGGCGCGCGCCACAGGTCGACATTGATGGGGTTGGGAACGGCGAAAGCCTTGGGTTCCTGCTTCGGATAATCCTGAAGGAATTCTCGACGTCCCGCGTCGCTGACGAAGATCAGGCCGTCGATCTGGCGGAACCGTCGTTCATAGCGCCAACGATCAAGCAGGCCTCGCGGCGACTTCAGCGCATTGTGCCGATAGAGTACGCGCGTGGCGCGAGGAAAGCGCCGGGAGATTTGAAGCGCCTGACGCAGCTGTTGGTGGAATTCAATGACGTCCGGATCGAAGTCGTCCAGGGCCTTCTCAAGCGCCGAAAGCCGCTTCTTATTTCTGGGCAGGCGATAGGCCGGAAGATTTCCGTGATCCTCGGCGCCTTCACAGCAGAAGATGCGCAATTCCGCATTCTGGTCGCCATGAGCCAGAGTGCGGACGACGGTCTCCATCGAGTTGGGTTGGGATAGGGAGAAGCAGCAACCTAAAGGCAGGACGACAGCGACTTTCAGCGGACGGCTCCCGTATAGGATGTATCAAGGCCAATGCTCGGCCTCCTACACCACGAATATGAACCTAGGCTGACATTTTGTTCATGGTCTCGCGGCGGCGCGGGCCTCCAGCGCGCGCAGACGGCCTTCCTCGGCCTTCAAGTCGCCGGTCAGCTGCCCTTTCAGCGCCGGATCTGTCGTGGCTGCCAGCAGGGCGCGCGTTTCCTCCACCGCCTGACGACGTGAGGCGATCAGTCGCGACAGTTCGTCCGGCTCATGCAGGGCCGGGCCGGAGGCGGTTGGACGACGGATCGCCTGCGCCTCTTCTTCCTCAGTGGTCTTCAGCGCGGCTGCCTGTCGGGCGGCGGCCGCGTCGCGCAGCGCGTGCTGGACGGGATCGCCGCCCTCGAACTCGCAGGCCGACAGCGGGGCGGCGCCCGCAACGACGAGGATGAGGGCGGCGCTGCGCATCAGCCTTCGATCCAGTTCGGCATCCAGCCTTCGTGGAACTCGCGCACATGGGCGACGGGGATGCGGAACAGTTCGCCCTTCGGACCCGAGGAGGCGAAGTCCGTTCCCTTGACCAGACCCACGACCGAGGCGTGCAGCCCCGCGTCCTTGGCCTTGGCGATCAGGGCGTCGGCGTCCGACACGGCGACCAGATAACGGGCCTGGTCCTCGCCGAACAGGAAGGCGTGGGCGTGGGCGGCGCTGGAGGCGTTCAGTTCGATCCCGACGTCCGAGGCCAGGGCGATGTCCGCCGCCGCCCCGACCAGACCGCCGTCCGACAGGTCGTGGACCAGGGTCAGTTCGCCCGCCTCGATCAGGCCGCGCACGAAGTCGCCGGTCTTGCGTTCCAGCTTCAGGTCGACCGGCGGCGGGGCGCCGTCCTCGCGGCCCAGCACCTCGCGCAGATAGATGGAAGCGCCCAGTTCGCCGTGCGTCTGGCCGATCAGCACCAGCTGGTCGCCCTCGGCCGCACCGCCGAATCCGGTGGTCACGTCGTAGTTGGTCAGCAGGCCCACGGCGCCGACGGTCGGCGTCGGCGGAATGGCGACGCCGTTGGTCTCGTTATACAGGCTGACGTTGCCGCTCACGACCGGGAAGTCCAGTTCGCGGCAGGCCTCGGCCATGCCGTCGGTGGCGCGCACGATCTGGCCCATGATCTCGGGCCGCTGCGGGTTGCCGAAGTTCAGGTTGTCGGTGATGGCGATGGGGCGCGAACCCACGGCGGTCAGGTTACGCCACGCCTCGGCCACGGCCTGCTTGCCGCCTTCATAAGGGTCGGCCTGGACATAGCGCGGGGTGCAGTCGCTGGTGACGGCCAGGCCCTTTTCCGTGCCGTGGACGCGGATCACGCCCGCGTCGGCGCCGGTCGAGCTGTCCTGCAGCGTGTCGGCCATGACGTGGCGGTCGTACTGCTCCCAGATCCAGCGCTTGGACGCCATGTCGGGGCAGGCGACGACCTTCAGCACGGCGTCGTTCCAGCTTTCGGGCGCGGGGACTTCGGCCGGGTCGAGTCGCGGTTGCAGCTCCGGCTGAACCCACGGACGGTCGTACAGCGGCGCGTCGTCGAACAGCGGGGCCAGCGGCACGTCGCAGACCACCTCGCCGTGGTGCTTCAGCACCAGATGGCCGGTGTTGGTGGTCTTGCCGATGATGGCGAAGTCCAGCCCCCACTTCTGGAAGATGCGATAGCCGACGTCCTCGAAGCCGGGCTTCAGCACGGCCAGCATCCGCTCCTGGCTTTCCGACAGCATCATCTCATAGGCGGTCATGCCGGTTTCGCGCTGGGGCACCTTGTCGAGGTCCAGCTCGACGCCGACGCCGCCCTTGCCGGCCATCTCGACGGACGAAGAGGTCAGGCCCGCTGCGCCCATGTCCTGAATGGCGGCCACGGCGCCCGAGGCCATCAGCTCCAGCGTGGCCTCGATCAGCAGCTTTTCGGCGAAGGGGTCGCCGACCTGCACCGTCGGGCGCTTGGCGTCCGACTCGTCGTCGAACTCGGCCGAGGACATGGTGGCGCCGTGGATGCCGTCGCGGCCGGTCTTGGAGCCGAAATAGACCACGTCGTGGCCCGCTTCCGGCGCGGCCGAATAATAGATCTCATCGGCGCGAGCTAGGCCGACGCACATGGCGTTGACCAGGATGTTGCCGTTGTAGCCCTTGTGGAAGTTGGTCTCGCCCGCGACCGTCGGCACGCCGACGCAGTTGCCGTAGCCGCCGATGCCGCTGACCACGCCCTTGACCAGACGCTTGGACTTCTCGTGCGACGGGTCGCCGAAACGCAGGGCGTTCAGCAGGGCCACCGGGCGCGCGCCCATGGTGAAGACGTCGCGCATGATGCCGCCCACGCCCGTCGCCGCGCCCTGATAGGGCTCGATGTAGGAGGGGTGGTTGTGGCTCTCCATCTTGAAGATGCAGGCGTCGCCGTCGTCGATGTCGATCACGCCCGCGTTCTCGCCGGGGCCGCAGATGACGCGCTCGCCCGTGACCGGGAACTTCATCAGCTGCTTCTTGGACGACTTGTAGGAGCAGTGCTCGGACCACATGACCGAGAAGACGCCCAGCTCGACCTGGTTGGGCTCGCGGCCCAGCCGGTCCAGCAGGACTTGATATTCATTGGGGGCGAGGCCGTACTCTTCGGCCAGCTGGGCGATGGTCTTTTGGGGCGCGCTCATGGGCGGGCCTTCTAGCCGTCTCTGGGGCGTCTGTCAGCCCGTCAACGGCGTTCGACGCCGCGTCTCAAACCGAAGACGATGATGACCCCCGCCACCACCAGCGCAAAGGCCGCCGCCAGAGCCGTGAAGGCCAGCACCGGCTTGACCTCCTGCTCGGCCACGAAGGCCCCCACCAGACCCCAGGCGATGGGCAGGGGATAGGCCAGGGTCCGCACGGCCCAGGTCACGCCGATCCCGACCAGGGTGGTCGCGGCCACGGCCAGCACGGCCCAGCCGGTCGGCGACAGGGCGGCCGGCAGGGCCTCGAACGCCGTCGCCACGGTGATCAGGTTCAGCGGCGCCGCCACGGTCAGCCAGCCCGCCAGCGCCGCCAGCGGCCAGATCAGGAACCAGCGGTCGCGCTCCATCGTCCCTGTGGCGCGGATCGTACGCGCGCTGCCCAGCATCGGCAGCAGCAGGGCCAGGAGCGAGGCGAAGATGACGACCACGCTGGCCGCCTTCAGGTTCAGCGCCGCCATGACGATCCAGAAGCCGATGCCGAAGAAGGCGACGACCGACGGCCAGCCCATGCGGTTGATCAGCACGCTCTCGCCCGTCTGGGGCAAGGCCTGACGCCCAGCGTAGATCAGTATGCCCAGATACAGCAGGCTCCAGATCGAAAAGGCGTAGCCCGCCACCCGCAGCGTCTGGTTCCCGTCGGCGGCGAACTCCGCCTGGCTCAGGCCGAAGCCGCCCAGGGCCTGAACGATGGGAACGACGACGGCGAAGACGGCCGCGGCCAGAACGGCCAGACGGCGCGTCTGCTGGGCGGGGGTGGGGCGTTCGATGGCGGTCATGCGTCTCTCCGGCTCAGCTTCGCCGTATCTACGCGCTGGGCCGAAGAAGGTTCATCGACGGCGCATGGAACCGCGACCGGGCTTCCAGCCTTGCTTTCAGGCCATTGAGAAGGAGGCCGTCATGACCGACCCGAACAAACCGGACACAGGCAAGCCGGACCCTATCGAACAGACGTTCGAGGATGAGGTCGAGACCAACCGCGCCCTGGAGCAGGGCCTGGGCGTCGGCGCTCGCGAACTGGCCGCCATTCATGAATCCGGCGCCGAAGGCACCCTGGAGCGCGCGACGGATGAGGACGACGAACCGGTCGAGGAGGACGTCGAGCTCGGCGATTCCGGCCGCAGCGCCAGCGTTCTGGACCGCAAGGACGGCTGAACGCTTGACCGTCGCCGCAGGGGGCGGTTCCATCCGGTCATGACCGATGTCCGCTCTACGGATCCGCAGCTTCAGGCCGACGCGCTCATCCGTCAGGCTCGACAGGCGCGCGAACGGTCAGATGCAGCAGCGCTGACGGCGGCGGCCGAAGCCCTGTTGGCGATCAACCCGCGCGAGCCGCGCGCCCTGGTGTTCAAGGGCGACGCCCTCAGCGCTCAGGGGGATCATCGTT
This sequence comes from Brevundimonas sp. ZS04, assembly GCF_001956865.1. Taxonomy (NCBI): domain Bacteria; kingdom Pseudomonadati; phylum Pseudomonadota; class Alphaproteobacteria; order Caulobacterales; family Caulobacteraceae; genus Brevundimonas; species Brevundimonas sp. ZS04. The sequence continues at coordinate 7,021 of NZ_MTHE01000019.1, read as the reverse complement.
CGGCCATGAGCTTCTACGGCGCCGCCCTGGCTCAGGCGCGCACGATCGCCGCCCCGCCGTCGGATTTGCGGGCGGAACTGCAGCACGCCGCCGCCGCCCAGGCCGAGGGCGCGCGCCGTTTCGAGCAGGGGCTGCGCGAGGGCCTGAGCCAACGCGGCTTTGACTCCGCGACGTCCAGCGCCCGCTTCGCGGCTTCTCTGGACCTGATGACGGGGCGTCGGCGGCTCTACTATCAGCAGCCGAAATTCTACATGTTTCCGGGCCTGCCGCAGATCGAGTTTCAGCCGCGCGAGACCGTCGCCTGGCTGGCTGAGGTCGAGGCGGCGGCGCCCGCCATCCGCGCCGAACTGGACGCCATCCTGGCCGAACCGGCCCTGTTCGCGCCCTATATCGAGGATCGGGCCAATCGCCCCCGGCACGACCAGGCGGGGCTGCTGGGCAATGACGCCTGGAGCGCGGTCTTCCTGTGGAAGGACGGGGCCGAGGTTCCCGAAATCGCCGTACGCTGTCCGCAGACGATGCAGGCGCTGGCGGCGGCGCCCCTGTGCCGCATCCCCGGCCGTTCGCCGTCGATTCTGTTCTCCAGGCTTCAGGCGGGGGCGAAGATTCCGCCGCACCACGGGCTGATCAATACGCGCCTGATCTGCCACCTGCCGTTGGTCGTGCCGCCGGACTGCTGGTTCCGCGTCGGCGGCGAAGAGCGTCAGTGGAAGGCGGGCCAGGCCTGGGCCTTTGACGACACGATCGAGCACGAGGCCGCGAACGACAGCGATCAGGATCGCACCATCCTGATCTTCGATGTCTGGAAGCCTGAGATCACCGCTGAGGAGCAGGCGTTGATCCGTGCCCTGTTCGCAACGATCGACGCCAGCGGCGCGGCTGCGCCCAAGCTGGGCGTTTAGGCCGCCGCGTAGATGCTCTGGAACAGGATCGCGCCGTCGGCGCTGCCCAGTTCGGCTTCGAACGCGCGGTCCGGGTGGGGCATCATGCCCAGGACGTTGCCGCGTTCATTCTGCAGGCCCGCGATGTCGCCGACGGAGCCGTTCGGGTTGTCGACGTAGCGGAAGACCACCTGGCCCTCGCCCTCGATGCGCTTCAGGGTCTCTTCGTCGGCGAAATAGTTACCGTCGGCGTTGCCCTGGGTCATGATGATTTCGCGCTGGCCCTGATAGCCCGAGGTGAAGCGGGTCTGGCCGTTGGCGACGGTGATGCTGATCGGCTTGCAGATGTATTTCAGGCTGCTGTTGCGCATCAGGGCGCCCGGCAGCATTCCGGCTTCGCACAGCACCTGGAAGCCGTTGCAGATGCCGACCACGGTGACGCCGTCGTCAGCGGCCTTCTTGACCGCCTGCATGATCGGGGCCTGAGCCGCCATCGCGCCGCAGCGCAGATAGTCGCCGTAGGAGAAGCCGCCCGGCAGCACGATCAGGTCGAGGCCCTTGGGCAGTTCGGTCTCGGCGTGCCAGACCATCTGGACCTGCTCGCCAGTGGAACGTTCGACGGCGACCTTGCAGTCGCGATCGCAGTTGGAACCGGGGAATACAATGACAGCTGCGCTCATGGCCGGGCCTCCTAGCACCCTTCGCGATGAATGTCAGGCGTCGCTTTGCTGCGCCTTGCGTCCCGTAGCCCAGGCGACGACCCAGATCGCGAAACCGCCCAGCGACAGAGCCACCCCGACCCACCCGGTCGAGGTCCAACCCCAGCCCGCCGCCACGGCCATGCCCGCCAGCAGGGGGCCTATGGCGTTGGCCGTGTTGAAGGCTGAGTGATTGAGGGCCGCCGCCAGGGTCTGGGCGTCGCCGGCCACGTCCATCAGCCGGGTCTGCAGCACCGAGCCCAGCCCGCCGCCGCCGCCGATCAGCACCACCACGATCATCACGGCCCACAGATGCGGCGCGGCGAAGGGGTAGAGGGCCAGGGCCGTCGCGCTCCACAACAGCAGGCCGCCCGCCGCGATCATGCCGAAGCGGTCGGCGGCCCATGCGCCCAGCAGATTGCCCGCCACCATGCCTAAGCCGAACAGGGCGAAGACCCAGGGCAGGACTTCCGGCCCTACGCCCGTCACGGCCTTCAGCGTCGAGGCCAGATAGGCGTAGACCGCGAACATGCCGCCGAAGCCGACGGCGCCGACGCCCAGCGTCAGCCACACCTGGCCGCGCTTCAGGGCGCCCAGTTCGCGCCAGGGACTGGCGTCGGGATGGGCCGGATCGCGCGGCGCGAACAGAGCGACCAGCGCCATGGTCAGCACCGCCAGTACGCTGACGATGGCGAAGGTCCAGCGCCAGCCGAAGGAGTGGCTGACGGCATTAGCGACCGGCACCCCGATCACCGTGGCGACCGTCAGGCCCAGCAGAACGGTCGAGACGGCCCGCGTCCTGAGCCGCAGCGGCACCAGCGACGCCGCGACCAGGGCCGCTACGCCGAAGTAGGTGCCGTGCGGAATGCCGCTGAGGAAGCGGAAGGCCAGCATCCACTCATAGGTGGGGGCGATGGCGCTCAGCGCATTGCCGACCGCGAACAGGGCCATGAAGCCGATCAGCAGCAGCCAGCGCGGCAGGCGCGCGCCCAGCACGGCCAGGATCGGCGCCCCGACGACCACCCCGGCGGCATAGGCGCTGATGACATGCCCCGCCGTCGGCTCGCTGACGCCCAGACCCGCCGCGAAGTCGGGCAGGACGCTCATGGCGGCGAACTCGGTCACGCCGATGGCGAAGCCGCCCATGGCTAGCGCCAGCAGCACCAGCGCCGCCTTGCCCGGTTCGGCCACGCGCTCGTCGCCGCTGGACGCGGCGCAGCGCGGATCGTCGAGGCAGGGAGCGTCGGCAGGGGCCATGGGGTGTCGCGATGCAGCAAGGGGAGGTTGCGCTGCAAAATAAGGACGCCGCCCACGGCATCAACCGGGGCGGCGTCGAAGCGGTCATCACGCTTTGTGTCGGCTGGTCAGCCTCGGTTCTCGTAGGTCGCCGTGATCGACGCCTTGGCCAGGGTGTGGAAGTGCAGATTGAAACCGAAGATCGCGCCCGAGTTGTCTTCCGTCACATCCAGTCGATCCACGTCCACGGCGAAGACGGTGAAGATGTAGCGGTGCGGGCCGTGGCCGGGCGGCGGGGCGGCGCCGCCGAAACCGGCCTCGCCATAGTCCGTGCGTCCCTGGACGGCGCCCTTGGGCAGGTTCGCCCCGCCTACGGCGCCCGCGCCGGCGGCCAGGGCGTTCACGTTCGCCGGGATGTTGGCGACCGTCCAGTGCCAGAAACCCGAGCCGGTCGGAGCGTCGGGATCATAGCAGGTGACGGCGAAGCTCCTGGTTCCTTCGGGCGCGCCCGACCACGACAGTTGCGGCGAGGCGTCGCCCAGCGCCTTGACCTGGGCGTCGGGCAGGACGCCTCCGTCGGAAAAGTCGGTCGAGGTGACGGTGAAGCTCATGGCGCGCTTTTCCTTGGACGGCGGATTCGGATGCTCAAACTAACGGAAGACTCGCCACGGGCGTTGCGTCGCGACATTCTGTCCCTAGCTAAGGTCAAGCTGTCTTGATGAGCGGAGGAACGGGATGCTGCAAGCCCTGTTGGACCGAACCTTTCAGACGCGGTCGATCCGGGTGCGGCTTCCGGACGGTCGAGAACTGACGGCGGGGCCGGGCGAACCGGAACTGACGGCTGTGCTGTCGGACATGAAGACTGCCGTCGCCATCGCCGCCAATCCTGATCTGGCGCTCGGCGAAGCCTTCATGGACGGCACGTTCCAGATCGAAGGCGGCAGCGTCTATGACTTCCTGCAACTGACGACTTCGCAGCTGGCGCTTCGGCCGCGCTCGCCCAAGCTGACCTGGATGCAGCGGATCAGGCGCGGCGCCGAGCAGGCCAACGACCGGCTTCATGCGCGCAGCAACGTCCATCACCATTACGATCTGACGGTCGACTTCTACCGCCTGTTCCTGGACGACGACCTGCAATATTCCTGCGCCTTCTTCGAGACGCCGGACGCCAGTCTGGAAGAGGCCCAGGTCGCCAAGAAGCGCCGCCTGATCGACAAGCTTCTGCTGGAGCCGGGTCACAGCGCCCTGGACATCGGCGCCGGCTGGGGCGGGCTGGGCCTGTCGATGGTCGAGCGCGGGGCGCGTGTGACCGGCGTCACCCTGTCGACCGAACAGCACCGCACGGCCAATGAGCGGGCGACGGCGCTGGGCGTCCTGGACCGGGCCGACTTCCGGCTTCAGGACTATCGCGACCTGAACCAGACCTTCGACCGCATCATTTCGGTGGGAATGTTCGAGCATGTCGGCGTGCCGAACTATCAGGAGTATTTCGACACCGTCGCTCGCCTGCTGGATGAGGACGGCGTGGCCGTGATCCATTCCATCGGGCGCAAGTCGCCGCCCAACCGCACCCAGCCGTGGGTGCGCAAATACATCTTCCCCGGCGGCTATATCCCGGCCCTGTCCGAGGTGCTGCCCGCCATCGAACGCGCGGGCCTGTGGGTCACGGACATGGAGGTGCTGCGCCTGCACTACGCCGAGACGCTGCGGCATTGGCGCGAGCGGTTTCTGGCGAGGCGCGGGGAGGCGCTGGCCATGTATGATGAGCGCTTCTGCCGGATGTGGGAGTTCTATCTCGCCGCCAGCGAGGTCGCTTTCCGCGAGCTGGGCCACATGGTGTTCCAGCTGCAGCTGACGAAGAAGCAGACGGCCGCGCCGCTGAGCCGGGATTACCTGTGCGGCTAGGCCGGAGGGCATAGAAAAAGGCCGCTCTTTCGAGCGGCCCTGATCGTCTGATCCGTCATCGCCATCAGGCGATTTCGATCCGGTAGCTTTCGATGACCGTGTTGGCCAGCAGGGTCTCGCACATGCGCTTCACCTCGGTCTCCTTGTCGGCGACGGCGTCGTCGAGGTCGAACTCGATCAGCTTGCCGACGCGGGCGTTAGCGACGCCGTTCCAGCCCAGACCCTGTAGGGCGCCTTCGACGGCCTTGCCCTGGACGTCCAGCACGCCGGGCTTGAGGAAGACGTGAACTTTAACCTTGGCCATTAATGCAGCCCTCCCTGAATCACGGTCGGCATGTCTTTCATGATGCCGAGGCGGCGGGCCACCTCGGTGTAGCTTTCGATGACGTCGCCCATGTCGCGGCGGAAGCGGTCCTTGTCCAGCTTCTCGCCCGTGGTCGAATCCCACAGGCGGCACGAGTCGGGGCTGATTTCGTCGGCCAGGATGACGCGGGCGAAGTCGTTCTCCCACACGCGGCCGAACTCGATCTTGAAGTCCACCAGGGTGATGCCGACGGCGCCGAACATGCCGCACAGGTAGTCGTTGACGCGGACCGTCATGGCCAGGATGTCGTCCAGCTCCTGGGTCGTGGCCCAGTTGAACGCCGTGATGTGCTCTTCCGTCACCATCGGGTCGTTCAACTCATCCTTCTTGTAGTAGAATTCGATGATCGAACGGGGCAGGGGCGTGCCCTCTTCCTGGCCCAGGCGCTGGGCTAGCGAGCCGGCGACGACGTTGCGGCAGACGACTTCCAGCGGAATGATCTCGACTTCGCGGATCAGCTGTTCGCGCAGGTTCAGGCGCTTGATGAAGTGGTTGGTCACGCCGATCGAGTTCAGGCGCGACATGATGAATTCGCTGATGCGGTTGTTGATGACGCCCTTGCCTTCCAGGGTCGCCTTCTTCTGCGCGTTGAAGGCGGTCGCGTCGTCCTTGAAATACTGGATCAGCGTGCCCGGCTCAGGCCCCTCGTACAGGATCTTGGCCTTGCCCTCGTAGAGCTTCTTGCGCTTGGTGTTCATCTTCGGGTCCCGGACGGGAAGGAAACGGACGGCCTCAAAACGAAAAACGCGCGGCCCGAAGGTCGGGGCGGCGCGGTCCTTGAATCGACGGCGGCTATATAGAACCACGCGCCCTTTAGCCGAAGGGCGTCTGTGACACAAATATCCTGAAGCGACCCTGCGTCAGCATACGCGACCGAAGTCTGGTTGCGTTCGGTCGCGCCGGGGGCCATAGAGCCGTTTGCGGACGAGACTGGTCCGTGACTGGAGTTACGACGCGCATGACGACCTTCGACGATCGGGAACAGGCCTATGAGGCCAAATACGCCCTCGATCAGGAACAGGAGTTCAAGGCCATCGCGCGTCGCAACAAGATGCTGGGCCTGTGGGCTGCCGAGAAGATGGGCCTGTCGACCGAGAGCGCCGAGCAATACGCCGCCGCCGTGGTGCGCGCCGACTTCGAACAGCCGGGCGAGGAAGACGTCTTCCGCAAGGTGGCCGGCGACTTCAAAGCGTCGGGCATGACGGTGTCCGAGGGCGAGCTGCGCTCCAAGATGGACGAACTGGCCTCGATCGCGCGCGAACAGATCCGCGCCGGCGAGTGATCCGCGTCGCAAACTGATCCCAGAAGGGCCGCAACCGTCGCCGGTTGCGGCCCTTCTTCGATCTGCCTCCCGCCGGGGAAACGAGAGCGACCGGAGGCGCCGGAGCGCATCGGATCAACGCGCCCGCGGCCGGTCGGTTCGATCCGACGCCTATTTCGGCATCAACACCGTGTCGACGACGTGAACCACGCCGTTCGACTGGGCCACGTCGGCCTGGGTGATGGTCGAGGTTCCGCCCTTGGCGTCGGTGATCTGCCACTTGCCGCCGCCGGCGTCCTTGACCGTCAGCTTCTCGCCCTGAACCGTGGTCAGGGTGGCGGTTCCGCCGTTGGCCTGGGCCTGGGCGGCGATGTCGGCGGCGGTCAGACGGCCGGGAACGACGTGATAGGTCAGCAGCTTGGTCAGCGCCGCCTTCTGGGCCGGCTGCATCCAGCCCTCGCGCGTGGCGGCGGGGATCTTGTCGAAGGCCGCATTGTCGGGCGCGAAGACGGTGAAGGGGCCGGCGCCCTGCAGTCGTTCCGTCAGGCCGGCGGTCTGAAGCGCGCTGACCAGGGTGGTCAGGTTCGGGGCCTTGGAGGCGTTGGCGACCAGATTGTCGGACGGGTTCATCGCTACGCCGCCGACCATGGGTTCGGTGGTGGCGGGGGCCATGGCG
>NZ_MTHE01000018.1:0-38731 GCF_001956865.1 Brevundimonas sp. ZS04 | reverse complement strand
GCAAGGGCGAGACCCAGCCGGCCAAGGCCACCGGCGACGGCGTGCGTGAGCCGCTGAACCGCCGCGCCACCGTCGACATCAACTTCTAAGGCTCAAGGGGGCCGGTCGTGATCGGCCCCCGAAACCTTGGTCGATTGATTGATCAGGCCGCCGAACTCGATCTGGGTTCGGCGGCCTTGATTCAAGAGCTTAGGTTCAAAATCGGGTTCAGTTTCACCTTGCCAAGACTCCGGCCGGGCTATTAATAGAGCTCGCTCCTCGAAAGATATCAGCGTTTGCTCGCGCCGTTTGATCCTGACCAGTTTGAGCTAGGTCTTCAGGTCCAGGTTGATCTGATCGGCCGTCGCTTCCTCATCGTGTCCGCGCCTTTCGGCCGTTTCGGGCGCGTGTTGGCGCATGCCATTGAGGCGCGTGGCGGTGACGTGCGGCGCATGCTGTTCAACGCCGGAGATGTCTCGAACTGGGGCCGTTCGGGCGGTCTGCCTTTCCGCGAGGGAGCGGAGCTGTGGCCGGAAAGACTGGCGGCTCTCGAGGCCGAGTTCACAGATATCATCGTGTTCGGGGAGGGCGGTCCCTATAATCAGGGCGTCCTGAATCAGGCGAGCCGGTTGAAGGCGCGCGTCTGGGTTCTCGAGAATGGCTACTTCCGGCCTGACTGGATCACTCTGGAGCGCAATGGGGTGAACGGCTCCAGCGCCTTGCCTCGCTCGGCGTCAGGCTATCCGCCGCCGCCGCCGGAACTCCCGGTCTCGCGTCCTGTCGGCAAAATTCTGCCGCACCACGTCATCAACATCAGTCTCTACCATGCGGTGCAGCCGCTGGGGTGGCTGCTGTTTCCGCGCTTCCGTCATCACTATTCGGCGTCGCCATTGCGGCAATGTCTGGGGCATGTTCGCCGCTATCTGGGGCTAGGCATGCGGCCGCAAGGGGCCAGCAACGCTGACCGCCTTCGGACCAAGGGGCCTTTCTTCATCGCCTGCTTGCAGCGCGACGGCGACGCCCAGTTGCTGCGCTATTCCGACATCCACGACAATCTGTCCTTCCTGGCGCGGGTCATGGACAGCTTCGCCGCCGGCGCGCCGGCGCACAGCCGCCTGGTCGTCAAGAACCATCCCCTCGACCCGGGTATCGTCAATCTCGCCCGCGAGACGCGCCGGATGGCCGAGGCGCGCGGGCTGAAAGGCCGCGTCGATTTCATCGACGGCGGCAATCTGGCTCAGCTGTGCCGGGCTTCGGAGGGCATGGTGGTCAACAACTCCAGCGCCGCCTTGTCGGCCCTGGGGTTCGGCACGCCGGTCAAGGTGTTGGGGCAGGCCTTCTTCGATTTCGAGGGGCTGACGGATCAGCAGCCCTTGGACGCCTTCTGGCAGGCGCCGCGGCCCGCGGAACGCCAACTGTTCGCCGCCTTCCGCGCCTATGTGATCAATCGCACCCAGATCAACGGCAATTATCATGAGCCGCGCGTCATGGCGGCGACGGCCGGGCGGGTGGCGGACGCTTTGGCGACCCGGCTTATTTAGGTCGCTGAAAGGCCCTTTTTCGGTGTGGCGCCCAAGCCACCCCGAAGCGCTGTCATCATTCTGTCATCTAGCTGTCGCCCGAGCGTCGGACGGGAGGCCTAAAGCCGCCTCATCAATGACCGCGCGGATCGTCGTTCTGGCATCTGGCGTCGTAAAGGGATCACAGCACCAATGTTGAACCGCAACCTCGCCTATGGGGTTTCCGCCGCAGCCATCCTGTTGGCGACCTCCAGCGCCGCCTTCGCCCAGGAAACCACGGGCGGTATCCGGGGCGTGATTACGGATGCTTCGGGCGCGCCGATGGCGAACGCCACGGTCGTCGTCACCCACGTCCCCTCGGGCACCAGCACCACCACCGTGACCGGCGCTGACGGCTCTTATACGGCGCGCAACCTGCGCGTCGGCGGCCCCTACATCGTGACCGCGCTGACGGCGCAAGGTGAAGTCTCGGGCCAGGTTCCCTCCGTCAGCATCGGCTCGCCGACGGCTCTTAACCTGACGGCGACGGCTTCGGCTTCGGACGACGCGACTTCGGTCGCCGATGTGGTCGTGCGCGGCGTCCGCGGCGGCGGCCTGATCACCGGCCCGCGCACTCGGATCGGCGCCGAGGAACTCGAAACCCTTCCGACGATCAGCCGTGACATCAAGGATTTCGTCCGCACCTCGCCATTCGCGTCGGTCGACTCGACCAACAGCGACGCCCTGATCCTGGGCGGTCAGAACAGCCGCACCAACGCCTTCCTGGTCGACGGCATCCGTCAGGGCGACGACTTCGGTCTGTCGCCTAACGGCTATCCGACCGTGAACTCGCCGATCTCGATCTCGGTCCTGGAAGCGGTTCAGGTCGATGTCGCCCCCTATGACGTCCAGTACGGCGCCTTCCAGGGCGGTGTAGTGAACTCGGTCACCAAGTCGGGCGGCAACGAGTTCCGCGGTGAAGCCTTCTACGAGATCACCAACCAGGATCTGCAAGGCGACAGCTTCTCGTATGAAGACATGTCGTCGGGCCAGACGATCAACCGCTCGGTCACCGGCGAGTTCGAAGAGAAGACCTGGGGCGCGACCCTGTCGGGTCCGATCATCAAGGATCGCCTGTTCTTCCTGCTGAACTACGAGAAGTTCGAAGCGACTGAGCCGGTGCTTTCCGGCCCGACGGGTTCGGGCGCCACCAATGAAGTGCCGGGCATCACGCAGGCCGACGTCGATTCCGTCCGCAACGCCGTGAAGTCGGTTTATGGCTACGACCCGCTGGATTGGTCGACGAGCAACCTGACGACCTTCGACGAGAAGTATTTCGCCAAGCTGGACTGGAACATCAACGACCGTCACCGTGCGGTGGCGTCCTACCAGCAGACGCAAGGTTCGCGTCTGAGCCTGAACGGCACCTCGACCAGCAACACCACGCCGAGCGTTGGTCTGCTGTCGCAAGGGTATGATTTCCAGAGCAACATCACGGCCTACAAGGCTCAGTTGTTCTCGGACTGGAACGACAACTTCTCGACCGAGCTGTCGATCTCGCGCAAGGAAAGCGAGAACATCACCAGCAACCTGGGCGGTTCGGACTTCGCGGCCTTCCGCGTTTACCTGGACCCGGTGGGCGCCACGCAGCGCCGCTCGGTGGTTCTTGGACCGGAGCGTTCGCGTCACGCCAACTCGCTGACGAACGATCTGAACCAGTACCGCTTCGTCGCCAAGTATCAGAACGCGGGTCACCGTCTGACGGCGGGCTATGAGCGTGAAGATCTCGAAATCTACAACGTCTTCGTGCAGGCGGCGAACGGCGAGTATGAATTCGCTTCGCTGGCCGACCTGCAGAACCGTCGCGCGTCCTACATCAATTACCAGAACGCCGGGAGCAACAATAAGGTCGATGGCGGCGCGAGCTTCGGCTACACGACCAACACCCTGTTTGCCCAGGACGAATGGGATGTGAATGATCGCCTGACGCTGCGCGCGGGTCTGCGTTTCGACTGGTACGAGATGTCGGACGAGCCGCTGTACAACAAGGCGTTTGAGGACAAGTACGGCTTCTCGAACACTCACAATCTGGACGGCATCAGCCTGCTGCAGCCGCGCTTCGGCTTCAACTACCGCGTTGACGACACCTTCAACGTTTACGGCGGCTTCGGGCTGTTCTCGGGCGGTTCGCCGAACGTCTGGGTTTCGAACAACTTCTCGAACCCCGGCAACCTGATCGGCCAGTTCCAGTGCCGCGCCAACGGCTACACCAGCCAGAACGTCAACAACGGCGTTCCGGTCTGCTCGACCGCGCAACTGGCGGCGCTGACCAACGTCGACGGCCTGAACCCGAACCAAGTGGCCAAGGAGGCCGTGACCGAGAGCGCCAAGCTGGGCACGGGCGCGATCAACGTGATCGACCCGACCTTCAAGGCGCCGTCCATCTGGAAGACGTCGCTGGGCCTGACCAAGGACTTCGACCTCAACCGCTGGAGCATGGGCGACGGCTGGGCGGTGCGCGCCGAGTATGTTCACTCGGAAGTCGAAAACGCCATCGGCTGGGTCGACCTGAACATGGCCAAGCGCCAGAACGGCGTTGCGCCGGACGGTCGTCCGACCTATTCGGGCCCGAACGGCAGCCAGGTCGTTCTGATGCTGACCAACTTCAAGGGCGGCAAGACGGATCAGTTCACCGTCGGCGTGAACAAGGCCTGGTACGAAGGTTGGGCCGAAGGCCTGGGCTTCGACCTGTCCTACACCTACGTCGATGCGACCGAAGTCCACCCCGGCACCTCCTCGGTGGCCGCGTCGAACTTCGGCCAGGTTGCAGTCTCCGACCCGAACAGCCCGGAAGTGGCGACCTCGAACTATGAGATCAAGCACTCGACCAAGCTGAACCTGAGCTATAGCCGCAAGTTCTTCGGCGACTATCGCACCAGCTTCAACCTGTTCGGCGAGCGCCGCTCGGGTCTGCCTTTCAGCCACACCTTCAACAGCACCAACCTGGTGGGCGAGGCCAACGAGTACGGCCGCCGCAACCGCCAACTGCTGTATGTGCCGGCTGTGGACTCGAACGGCCTGGTCACCGCGACCAGCGATCCGATCGCGACCTTCGCGAACAACTTCGACTTCGCGGGCTTTAATGAGTATCTGCAGCGTTCGGGCCTGATTAAGTACGCCGGTCAGATCACGCCGCGGAACGGCTTCAAGTCGCCGGACGTGACTCGCTTCGACCTGCGTATCTCGCAAGAGCTGCCGGCCTTCTTCCCGGGCGGCGCCAAGCTGGAAGGCTATGTCGATATCGAGAACATCGGCAACCTGCTCAACGACGAGTGGGGCGTGGTGCAGCAAGTGGGCTTCCCCTACTTCTCGCGCGCGGTCACGGCACGTAACTGCCAGATCTCGAGCTGTGTCGCTGGGGCGGGCAACTTCTACCAGTACGACAGCTTCCGTGACTGGACGGCCACCAACTACAACAACCAGTCGGTGTGGCAGGTGAAGTTCGGCGTTCGCTACAAGTTCTAAGCGAGCGACAATCTGAGAAGGGAAGGGCGGTCCGGCGACGGGCCGCCCTTTTCTTTCTGAGCGGCCCTAGCGCGCGGCCGTGCTGCTTGAGGGCGTTGGGCGCTTCAATGCGCGACGCGCCGTCGCCATTGAACCGGGCGTCGTCAGGGCCTATTTCGCCCCCTTCGTGCTTCATCCTTTTGTGTGGACGTTTTCGCCCCATGACCCTGCCTGTTCCCGCTGAATGGACTCCGCATCGCGCGATGTGGGTCGGCTGGCCCAGCCACGCCGATCTGTGGGAGGAGAACCTCGAGCCGGCTCAGGCCGAGGTCGAGGCCCTGGTGCGCGCCCTGGCCGGGCCGGGCCGCGAGCAGGTCAAGCTCATGGTCGGCAATGACGAGGCCCTGGCCGACGCCCGGGCGCGCTTCGCCGATGTGGCGGGCGTGACGGTTGTGGCCGGGCGGTTCGGCGACATCTGGCTGCGCGACACCGGGCCGATCTTCGGCGCCGGCTCGGCGTCGGCTCAGGCCTTCGTCTTCAACGGCTGGGGCGGCAAATACGACCTGCCGCATGACGACGAGGTCGCCGCTCAGATCGGCGAGCAGTCGGGCGTCGCCCTGACCCGCCACGACTTCATTCTGGAAGGCGGCGCCGTGGACCACGACGGCGAGGGCACAGTGCTGACCACGCGCCAGTGCGTCCTGAACCGCAACCGCAACACCGGCTGGACGCAGGAGACGGCTGAGGCCGCCTTCGCGCAGGCCCTGGGCGCCAAGAAGGTGCTGTGGCTGGGCGACGGCCTGCTGAACGACCACACCGACGGCCACGTCGACAACCTGGCCCGCTTCGTCGCGCCGGGCGTGGTGGCCTGCCCAATCGGCTTCGGTCCCAAGGATCCCAACACCGAGGTCTATGACGAGACGGCGCTGGCGCTGGCCGCCATGACCGACGCCGCCGGACGCCCGATCAGGGTGCTGCGGATTCCCTCGCCCGGCATGATCTTGGACGAGGACGAGCGCCCGGTCCCGGCCAGCCACATGAACTTCCTGATCGCCGACGGCGCTGTGGTGGTGCCGACCTACGGGAACGACATGGCCGCGCGTCTGGCCTGCGAAGCCCTGGCCACCGTCTTCCCCGATCGCGAGATCATCCCCCTGCCGTCGACCGCCATCCTGTCGGGCGGCGGTTCGTTCCACTGCATCAGCCAGCAGGAGCCCGCCTGATGACCCGTCAGATCACCGTCGCCGCCATCCAGACCGCCTACGGCGAGGACATGCAGGCGAACATCGACAAGACCATCGGCCTCATCCGCGAAGCCGCGGTTAAGGGCGCCCAGGTCATCCTGGCGCCGGAGCTGTTTCAGGGGCCGTACTTCTGCGTCTCGCAGGAGGAGAAGTGGTTCGGCGCCGCCTATCCCTGGCGCGAACACCCGGCCGTGACGCAACTCCAGCCGGTGGCCAAGGAACTGGGCGTGGTCCTGCCTGTCTCGATCTTCGAGCGCGAAGGGCCGCACTACTTCAACAGCCTGGTGATGATCGACGCCGACGGCGAGCTGATGGGCGTCTATCGCAAGAGCCACATCCCCGACGGCCCCGGCTATCAGGAGAAGTATTACTTCCGCCCCGGCGACACCGGCTTCAAGGTCTGGGACACGCGCTTCGGCCGTATCGGCGTCGGCATCTGCTGGGACCAGTGGTACCCGGAAACGGCGCGCGCTATGATGCTGCAGGGCGCCGAGGTGCTGCTGTATCCGACGGCTATCGGCACCGAACCGCATGACGACACCCTGGACACGGCCGCCCCGTGGCGCCGGGCCATGCAGGGGCACGCCGTGTCCAACGTCGTGCCGGTCGTCGGCGCCAACCGCATCGGTCATGAACAGGTGACGGAAGCGGGCCAGACCTACTACGGCCACTCCTTCATCGCGGATCATCGCGGCGATCTGGTCGAGAGCCTGGACCGGGAGGAGGGCGTCCTCGTCCACACCTTCGACCTGGACTTCATGGATCGCCACCGCGCGGCCTGGGGCTTCTTCCGCGATCGCCGCACCGACCTCTACGGCGCCCTAGCGGCGGGCCGCCCGGCCTGATCCGGCAAGCCGGCTGATCTACAAACAAAAAAGAGGCGGAAGACCGGGGTCTTCCGCCTCTCTTCTTATGCGTTGAACGCTATCAGAACCTCAGCGTGGCGCCGAAGGTGAAGTAGCGGCCGATCGCGTCGTAGGTCTGTGGGAAGGTGTTCCCGTTGTTCGCCGACGTGGTGCCGATTTGCGAGCCGACCATCGGCGGCGCCTTGTCGAACAGGTTGTTGATCGTCGCCGTCAGACGGACCGTCTGGGTGATGTCCCAGCGGCCGCTCAGGTCGAAGTAGTCATAGCTGTCGATCTGGGCGTAGTCCGGGAACCACTTGGTGTTGCTCGGCTCGACTTCGACGCCCGACAGGTGGCGCCACATCAGCGAGGCCGAGTAATCGCCCATCGTCCAGGTGGCGCGGCTGTTCCAGCGTTGCTTGACCTTGGGTTCGCCGCACGACACCGAGTAGTAGCCGACGCAGTCACGCAGCGTGGAGATCGGCGTGGCCTGGGTCTCGTGCTTGGTGACGATGTTGCCGTTGACGCTCAGGTCGACACGACCGATGTCCCAGCCGAAATCGACCAGTTCAAGGCGGTAGTTGGCGGCCAGATCGAAGCCCGAAACGCGCTCGTTGCCGGCGTTGGTGGTCGGACGGATCACGCCCTTGGCCCCGTTGCCGTTCAGCGAGCCGTTAACGGCGCTGCGCTGGATGGCCTTACAGCTGTCGTTGAACTCGAGGTTCGGGTTCATCGTCGTGCTGTAGCAGCCGTTCATGACATCATCCAGGCTGGGGCTGTTGATCGTCTTGTCGATCTTGATGTCATAGTAGTCGAGGCTCAGGCGCAGGCTCGGCACGAAGGCCGGCTGCCAGACGGCGCCGACAGTCCAGGTGTCGGCCTCTTCCGGACCCAGGTCCGGGTTGCCGCCGGTCTGTTGATTGACCTGACCCGAGTTGGGCTCGTCAACGGCGCCGATCAGGGCATCCGGAACGCCTGTGAGGCGGCAGAGATTGCTGAGAGTGCCGGCCTTGTACGCGTCAACGCTGTTGATCCGGTCTTTCTGGCACGGATCAATGGCGCGGTTGCCCAAGCCGGTGACCTGCGGGTTGAACAGTTCGCCGATGTTCGGCGCACGCGTGGCGCGCTGGTACATGGCGCGAACGCGGATGTCTTCCGTAGGCGACCAGTCGCCGCCCAGCTTGTAGCTGCCGTATTGCGACTTCCGTCCAGCAGCCTTGAACTCGGTCTGGCGGTAGCCCGCTTCCAGATTCATGCTGTGGATGAAGGGCATGTTCTCGATCAGCGGGATCGCCAGTTCGGCGAAGCCCTCACGCATTTCGAACTGACCGTCGCGATCCGGAACCGGGGCGCCGGTGCCCAGGATCTCACCGTGCGATTGCGAAGCTTCATCGCCACGAGTGCTCGCGCTGGATCGACGCCATTCGGCGCCGAATGCGACAGCAATCGGGCGTTCGCTCCACGGGCTGCTCAGGTTCTCCGGCAGGACGCCCGAGATCGAGCCCGAGGCCACGTCCTGCTTGATCGTGGTTTTGCTCATCGACGACAGGTTGATGTAGTCGATCATTTCCTGGGTGATCGTGCCTTCGGGACCGAAGACGTTGATCGGCACGCAGCCGGCGACAGCGCCTGTCTTCGGATCTGCGCCGACCGGGAGGCACTGAGTCGTGGACGTGGTATTCAGCGCGTTCTGAAGCTTCGACAGCGACCCCCAGTTGATGCGCGTCAGCAGCTGCTGGGTTTCACCGTGCGAGACGTAGGCGTCGTAGTTCCAGTCGGCGTTGATGTCGCCGCGGACGCCGGCCAGCAGTTGGACCGTCTTGTTTTCGATGTCCACCGGCCGGGTGCCCATTTCGGTGAAGCGACGGTTGATGGTCAGGTCCATAACCGTGGTGCCGGCTGCGCCTGAAACGCATTCAGCGGCGCCCAGCTTCAGGGCGTCGCAGAATTGCTGGCGCATCGCGTCGGGGATGAACGGGTTGCCGATCGGCACCTTATAGCTGTTGCCGAAGGTGCCGCTCGAAGCGTTGTCCAGCGACACGTCGCTCTGAACATAGGTCAGGTGGGTGTAGACTTCAGCCGCTGAGTTGATCTTAAAGGTGCCGAGACCATTGATCTGGTAGCGGCTCAGCGGCGTCTGGTACAAGTTGTACGGGTTGTAGTTGTAGCCTGCTTTGTTGTAGCCGGCGTCGTTCTTACCGATCAGGGCGCCCGTGGTGGGGTCCAGTTCGGCGCCGTCAGGCAGAGCGATGCCGCTCAGGGCTTCATTGATCGTGTCGTCTGCATTCTTGACGATCAAGCGGGCCAGGCCGAAACGGCCGGGAACCGAGGTGCCTGAACCCAACGGGGCGCCGGTCGTCGACGAGCGCGCGACGGTGCCCCACGGGCGACGGTCCTGGTACAGCGGATCGGTCTTGGTGTAGCCGAAGCTGACGACGGCGTTGCCGCGATCCTCGGCGAAGTTGCCGCCGACGGTCAGGTCGAATTTGCGACGAACGGCGTCGTCTTCGCCCGAGAAGCCGTAGGAGGTGTTGAGCTCAACGCCTTCGAAATTGTTCTTCAGGATGAAGTTGACCACGCCGGCGACGGCGTCAGCGCCGTACACGGCGGAGGCGCCGCCGGTGACAGTGTCGACGCGCTCGACCAGGGCCAGCGGGATGGTGTTGGTGTCGACCACGCCTTCAAGGTTGAACGGCACGACACGGCGGCCGTTGATCAGGACCAGGGTGCGATTGGTGCCCAGGCCGCGCAGGTTGATGGTCGCGCCGCCGCCTGAACCGTTGTTGGTGGCCGAACCGACGGCCGGCACGGCGGCCGGCAGATCCTTGACCAGTTCTTCAACCGCGACGGGCTGCGACATGGCGATGGATTCGGAGCTCAGCGACGTGATGGGGCTGGACGCCTCATAGCCCGGCTGGCGGATGCGCGAACCGGTGACGACGATGGCGCTGACTTCGGAAACTTCTTCTTCGGCTGTTTGGGCGAAAGCCGGCGTGGCGGCCATGAAGCTGAGGGCGGCGCCCCCGATGATGGTCGAGGCGAGCAAGGACTCGCGGACAATTCTCTTTCTCAAAAGAGACCCTCTCCTGAACAAAACAAGCCGACGCTCGCCCCCTACGATGGGGCTGAACCGACGGCTCGCGGTACGTGCAGGACCGAACGGCCTGCGCCAACGACATTACGGCGAGGCTTGCCTCAAGCAAGTCAGAATTGCGTCAATAATGGCACAGACTGGAATAAATTGCCCTATACTGAAGTATATTCGGAATCTGCGGCAAAAATTACGCTCATTTTCAAAAATTATCACGAACTGTGTTCTGTGATGCGTCGTCGCGATCATCGGCGCTGCTGCCCCAGGGGTAGCCCTTGTCGGCGCCGCAGTAGGCGCGGCCGCCTTGCCGGGCGTTCTCGACCACCAGGCGCGGACGCCAGCGGGCGACGCCGGTGAAGGCGTTGTCGGTGATGATGTTGTGTGACGGCGTCTGGTGGCGAATGACGCCGCGCTCGCCGCAGTTGCGATAGAGGAAGACGCCGGGCCGCCCGCCCAATTCGAAGCGGTTGCCGGTGATGTGGTTTCGAGCCGATCCGTCGACCGCGATCATCTCGCGCTCGGTGCGGGTGCGGAACAGATTGCCTTCGATCCGATTGTCGGCGCTTTCGGCGTCCAGGTAGAGGGCGGTGGCGACGCTGCGGCCCTCTAGCGTGGATCGGGTCAGGGTGAAACGGGTGACGCCGGGGCCGACGTAGAGCGGGATCGATCCCGTCCCCCGGATGATCACCTCATCGAGCGCAATATGGCTGGGCGCAGCCGCCTGGGCGGCGGCGGTGTGGTCGGCGGTGCGGGAGGAGGCGCGCAGGTCGTCATAGCTCCCGTCCGCCCCCATGCCCCAGACCCGCACCGAGCCGTGGATCAGGCAGCGCGAGATGCGCACGTCCGTCGGACGGCTCCAGCGGTCGACGGCGATGCGGCGCGACCAGACGGCGATGGAGGGCGAGCGGGTGTTGACGGCGGCGCCGGGGCGGCCGACGGCGCCGCCCGCGCAGTCCAGGCCCGCGCCGGAGGCCTCGGCGCCTTCGATCAGGAGGGGGCGCACGATCGCTTGTCCAGGCGTCAGGACCGCGCGGCAGGTCAGGCGGTAGGGCGTTGTCGTTTCGGCGGTCAGTTCGGCCAGTTCCGAATCGTCGCACGGGCGGGCGGCGGGCAGGGACCAGGTCTGGGCGCCGGCCAGGATCAGTCCCGCCAGCAGCGCCGCCATCAGGGCAGGGGCGTGGCCAGGGCCAGCGCCTCGGAGGCGCAGCCGGGCGCCGTCGCGCCGCGCGCGCGCAGGGCCGCCATCTCCGCGCGGGCGGCGGCCAGGTCGGCGGCGAAGGCGGGCTGAGCGGCGGCGGCGGCGAAGACGGCGCGGCCCAGATCCTCGCCCGCGGCGACATCGCTGGGATAGTGCATGCCGCAGACCAGGCGGCTTTGACCGATCGCATGGGCCATGCGGCGGGCCTCGTCGGCGTGCGCGGGGGCCAGGGCGGCGAAGGCTTCGCCATAGACGACGGCGACGGTCGAACTGCCGGAAGGATAGGAGGCGCTGCGGCGTCCGACCTCGGTCAGGCGTTGGCAGGCCTGACGGGTCGGATCGTCGCCGACGGGACGGGCGCGAAAGGCGCGCGACTTGACGGTTTCAGCGGCCGTGTCGGCGTCGTGGAACAGGCGCTGCATCAGCCGCGTCAGCTCCGGCGCGCCTTCGGACGTCAGCTGAACGCCCAAGGCGCAGTTGAAATGCTGCAAG
Source organism: Brevundimonas sp. ZS04 (assembly GCF_001956865.1). Taxonomy (NCBI): domain Bacteria; kingdom Pseudomonadati; phylum Pseudomonadota; class Alphaproteobacteria; order Caulobacterales; family Caulobacteraceae; genus Brevundimonas; species Brevundimonas sp. ZS04. The sequence continues at coordinate 26,879 of NZ_MTHE01000018.1, read as the reverse complement.
GCCAGCGGCGGGCGCAGTTCGGCATGGGCGGTGGCCAGCAGCCAGCGGTCGGTGTCTTCCAGCGCCGCCATGCGCGTCGAACGATCCTTGTCCGCCTGATCGAGGGCCGAGCCGGGCGTGGGCGGGCCAGGCAGGGCGGCGGCCAGCGTTTCCAGCGCGGGGGCGTCCAGATAACCGGATGGGACTGTCGCGGCGCGGGCCGCTTCCGGCCGCAGGGCCGCCGGAGTTCCGGCGCAGGCGCCCAGCAACAGAGTCGCGGCGGCGGCGGTCGCGACGAGCGCCGGGCGAGTGATCACGCCCCGTCGCTCCAGCTCAGCTGAACCGAGGTCAGGCCGTCTTCGTCGGGCGCGGCCACGACCTGAAGGCTGGCGCCTTTTTCCGTGCGGGCGGAGGCGCCGTAGGCGCGCGCTTCGCCCTGGTTCATCGCCATGATGGGGAACAGGCCCGCCTTTTCGGCGCGCTGGCGATAGAAGTCGATTACGGCGTCGGGCGTGGCGTCGGTCGTGAAGGTGACGATGCCGCCCGGGCCGTCGGGGCCGGACGCCATGACGGGCGCCGCGTCGGTCTGAGCGCCGGGATAGAGGGCGGCGAAAGCCGGAGCGCCCTTAATGGCTGTGGCGGGCGCGGCGGGCGTCGCCGCGACGGGCGAAGCCGCGGCCTCCCTCGCCGGTTCGGCGGCGGGAACCGAGGGCGATTCGACTTCGGGCGCGGCCTGACTGCGGTCATCGCACGCCGCCAAGCCGACGCTCAGCGCCAAGACGACGGTTGCCACGCTACGCTTCATTCAGCCTACGTCCTTAATCCCTATGCGACTATCTGCACCGTGGCCTATCCGTGCGGCGGCAGCAAGGCGGTTCAACCCGTAGGAGCGTCCACGTCGTCGCCGGGCTGGCCCGTCGACTTGCGGGCCTGTTCCGGGCCTCCCGCCGGACGCGAGCGGGTTTCGGCCATTTCGCGGCCCTGGCGAGCGATATCCGCGTTGATGGCGTCCTGGTCCGGATCGATCTCCGAGCCGGAAGCCGAGCCGCCCCGCAGCGAACCGGCGCGGGTGTCGGAACCGGAATCGCTGCCTTGCAGGGCCTTCTTCAGGGCGTCCTCGACGTGGCCCAGATCGGGCTTCTCGCCCATGGCGGCGGCCTCGCGGGCGTCTTCGTTCTCGGCGGTGGGATCGGTCATGGAAGGTCTCCTTGCTCGTGCAAGACAAGCGGACCGGTCGCGCGGAGGTTCCCGCATTCACGCGAGACGATGTTGCGCGCGCAAAGAAAAAGGGCCGGCGGATCGCTCCGCCGGCCCTCGTCTTTGTCGCGGGATCGAGACGGCGTCGCCCTCTGATCCGCGTCGGTCTTACTTGCCGAACAGCTTGTTCCAGCGGCGCGGCTGACGCTTCTTCCACGTTTCGCGGTGATAGGCGTCCGAACCGATCAGCGGCACGACGGTCGTGGCTTCGGCGAAGACCATCTGTTCGTAGGTGGTCTGGACCTTGCCCCACGAGGCGGCTTCCTGCAGCGTCGAGGACGAGCAGGCGCCGTCGCGCACGTCGGCGACCGTGATCTGGACCGCATACTTGTGCATGTCGGCTTCGACGCCGAGGATCTCGGCGCAGACGACGGTGTCCTGGGCGAAGTTCTTCGGCACGCCGCCGCCGACCATGAACAGGCCCGTGACGCCCGCCGCGATCTTGATGTCGGTCAGTTCGCGGAAGTCGGCGATCGCGTCCAGCATCATGTAGGGCTTGCCCTCGGCCATGCGCTCCTTCTGGTGCTTGACCAGGCCGAAACCGGCCGAGGAGTCGACGAAGGCCGGGCAGAAGATCGGCGCGCCTTCTTCATAGGCGGTCTGGATCAGCGAACCGGGCTTCTTGGCGTTGCCTTCCGACAGCCACTTGCCCATTTCCCAGATGAACTCGCGCGAGGAATAGCCGCGCGGCTCCAGGCGGCTGGCGATCTCATAGATGGCGTGGTCGCAGGCCTGCAGTTCTTCTTCGTCGATGTAGGTGTCGTAGATGCGGTCGATGTAGTGCGAGCGCAGGACATTGTCGTCCACCTGGCCGGCGGCCTGATAGTGCTTGAAGCCCAGGGCTTCGAAGAAGTCCATGTCGACGATCGAGGCGCCGGTGGCAACCACGGCGTCGACCATGCCGAACTTCACCATGTCGCGGTAGACGTCCATGCAGCCGCCGGCCGAGGTCGAACCGGCCAGGATCAGCCACGGCGAGCAGGCCTGATCTTCCAGGGCCATGTTGAAGATGTCGGCCGCGCGGGCGGTGTCGCGCGAGCTGAAGGACATCTTGCGCATGGAATCGATGATCGGGCGCGCGTCGAAGCTGGTGATGTCGATGTGCTCGACGGTCGTGGCCAGGAGCTCCGCCTTGGCGTTGGAACGAACCGGTGCGTTCATCTCTCGGGTTTCCCTTTGGTTTGAGCGCCCGTCGTCAATAAGGAACAGCGGCCCGGACGGAGCGACGGGCCGCTGTTTGTACCAAAGCCTTGAGACATTTTTCAGTTCAAGGCGTGATGCGATGGATCAGCGCTTGCGCTTGCGCTGGCCCGCCTTGCCCTTGGGGCGCGACAGGCGGACGACCTTGCGGGCGTTCTCCTCGGCCGTGGTGCGCACGGTCGGGATGGAGCGCGGCGCCAGGCCGTACATCGAACCCATGGGGGCGTCCTCGACGGCGGCGATCTCGTGTTCGCCATAGCCGTTGAAGCCGGTCGACATGGCGACGCCATAGGCGCCCATCATGCCGATCTCGATGAAGTCGCCTTCCTGGACATCGGCCGGCAGCCAGAACGGGCCCGGCATGTGGTCGATGCTGTCGCAGGTCGGACCATAGAAGCGATAGGGCTTCAGCTCCGACGACGACTCGCCGTCCCGGACCAGCTTGGTCGGGAAGGGCCAGCGCGAGTGGGTGGCGTCGAACAGCGAGCCGTACGACCCGTCGTTCAGATACAGGGCGTCGCCCTTGCGCAGGTCCACGCGGCACAGCACCGACGAGGCTTCAGCCACCAGCGCGCGGCCGGGTTCGCACCACAGCTCGGTCGTTTCCGACACCGGCATCTCGTTGAAGCCGCGATGGATGGCGTCGGCGTATTCGCTCAGGTCCGGCGGGACCATGCCCGGATAGACCGAAGGAAAGCCGCCGCCGACATCGACGATATCGACGAAGACGCCCGCCTTTTTGATGGCGCGGCCGACCTGGGTCATCGCCGCCTCATAGGCCGAGGGGCGCATGCACTGCGAACCGACGTGGAAGCTGACGCCCATCTGACCGTCCTTGACCGCGTGGCGCGTGGCCTGCAGCAGGGCGGGGGCCTGGTCCGGCGAGACGCCGAACTTGCCCGACAGGGAATAGGCGGCGCCGTCCGCCGACACGCCCATGCGGACGATCAGGTTCAGGTCGTCGGCGTGGCCGGTCGACTCGAGGATCTTGTCCAGCTCGTCATGGCTGTCGAGCACGAAGGTGCGCACGCCGTGGTCGGCGTAGGCGGCCTTGATCGCGCCGCGGCTCTTGACCGGGTGCATGAAGGCCAGGCGCGCGTTCGGGCTGACCGAACGAACCAGTTCGATCTCGGCCAGGGAGGCGACGTCGAAGGCGTTGACGCCGTTCTCGACCAGAACCTCGATGATCCAGCGCGAAGGGTTCGCCTTCACGGCATAGAAGACGTCGGCTTTTAGATTATCCTGGAACCACTGCGCCGCTACGGCAACGGAGCGGGGACGCACGAGTGCGACCGGACGCTCCGGGGACCGCTGACGGACCAGGTCCAGGGGAAGCTGGTACGTGTGCAATTCACGTAACCCCCTGATGATTGTTAAACCCAGACCCGGCGTTAGCGGCGCAAGATAGGACCTACGGGGTCCGCCGGAACGCGCGATATGGGGGCATTGGCCTGTCATGTAAAGTGGAAATTTCATGGCGAGGTTGCATGGCCCGCGCGCCGCAGCGCTCGGCTGAATCGGCGCCGCACTGGACGAAATCGACGCAGACATGCCATTAAGACTTGCCCTTGCGCCCGTCTCGCGTCATGCGGCGCCCCCTTTGTCGCAACCTCATCCATGGGTTCATGAGTTCTTCAACAGCCGCCGTCGCGTCCGTTCGCGACGTCTCGAAGACCTACGGGGCCAGAAAGGCGCTCGACGGCGTGTCCGTCGAGGTCGGCGCCGGTGAAATGGTCGCCCTGATCGGTCCATCCGGTTCGGGCAAGTCCACTCTGCTGCGTTCGATCACGGGTCTGCACCCCATCGATCCCGGCGGAACCATCACGGTCTTCGGCGAGGTCGTTCAGCAGAACGGCCGCGTCACGGGCGCCGTGCGCCGCGCGCGCAGCCGCCTGGGCATGATCTTCCAGCAGTTCAATCTGGTGGGGCGGCTGAGCCTCTTCTCCAACGTCATGCTGGGCGCCCTGGGGCGCCTGCCGTCGTGGCGCGGCCTGTTCGGCGTCTGGCCGGGCGCGGACAAGGACAAGGCCATGGCGGCCCTGCACCGCGTCGGCGTGTCCGACTACGCCGCCCAGCGCGCCAACACCCTGTCGGGCGGCCAGCAGCAGCGCGGCGCCATCGCCCGCGCCATCGTCCAGGGCGCCAAGGCCATCCTGGCCGACGAGCCGGTCGCCTCGCTCGATCCCGTGTCGGCCCGCAAGGTCATGGAGCTGCTGGTCGAGCTGAACAAGCGCGACGGCATGGGCGTGATCGTCACCCTGCACCAGGTCGACTACGCCATTCGCTACTGCAACCGCGTCATCGCGCTGCAGAAGGGCAAGGTGGTCTATGACGGTCCGTCCACGGGCCTGGACACCCAGCGCCTGATCGAAATCTACGGTCCCGAGTACGAGGACGCGTTCTGGGAAGCCAAGGCATGACCCGCATCGCCATCAATCGCCGCCTGCTGGGCGCCGCCGCCATCGCCGCCATGACCCTGGGCCTCGCCGCCTGCGGCAAGGGTGAAGAGACCAAGTCGGGCGCCGCGCCCAGCGAAATCACCTTCTCCATCCTGTCGGCGGAAGGCCAGGCCTCGGCCGGACCGCTGTGGCAGCCGCTGCTGGACGACATGTCCAAGGCGATCGGCGTGCCGGTGAAGCCCTATTTCGGCTCGAACTACACGGTTCTGGTCGAGGCCATGCGCGGCAACCACACCCAGGTCGGCTGGTTCTCGGCCAAGCCTGAGGTCGAGGCCATCGACCGCGCCAACGCCGAGGTCATCGCCCGCACCGTCAACCGCGAAGGGCTGGACTCCTATCAGTCGACCCTGATCGTCAAGAAGGGTTCGGGCATCACGCTGGACAAGGTGCTGGCCTGCGGCAAGCAGTACAATTTCGGCATCGGCGACGCCCAGTCGACTTCGGGCACGCTCGCGCCCATGACCTTCCTGTTCAACGCGCGCGGCGTCGTGCCGTCGCAGTGCTTCAAGACCGTGCGCTCGGCCAACCACCAGGCCAACGCCTTCGGCGTGGCCACCGGCGTGATCGACGTGGCGACCTCCAACAGCGTCAACCTGGTCTTCATGCGCCGCGAGAACGCCCAACTGGCCGATCAGATCGAGGAGATCTGGACCTCACCGCCAGTGCCCGAGAGCGGCATCGTCGTGCGCGAGGATCTGGATCCGGCCCTGAAGGAGAAGATCCGCGGCTTCTTCCTGACCTACGGCCAGGGCGAAGGCCCCGAGGCCGAGCGCCAGCGCAAGGTGCTGGCGGGTCTGGAGTATTCGCGCTTCGCCCCGGCCGATGATTCCTATCTCAACCCGATCCGCGAGATGATCGCCGACCAGAAGCGCGGCGAAGCCGAAGCCAAGGGCGACAAGGCCGGCGTCGCCGCCGCCGAAGCCGAGCTTCAGCGCCTGCGCAGCCTGCGTGAGGTCCAACCTTGACCGCAGCTCCGCTTCCAACGTCGCCGGTTCCGGCCGCGCCGCAAAAGTCCGCCGTCTCCTGGGCGATGGACGTCCTGGTCTGGGGCGGCGTGATCGCTGTCCTGCTGTACAGCGTCGACGCGGTCGACCTGGGCAACATCTCGCGCCTGTTCTCAGGCAACGACAGCATGAAGATGTTCGTCCACGACCTGCTGCGGCCGGACTTCTCCGACTGGAAGATGTTCGTCGCCAAGATGTGGGAGACGATCCAGATCGCCCTGTGGGGCACCTTCCTGGCCGTGCTGTTCGGCATTCCGCTGGGCCTGGCCGCCGCCCGCAACATGGCCCCGGCCTGGGTGGTGACGCCGGTGCGCTGGCTGATGAACCTGCTGCGCTCGGTGCCGGACCTGGTGATCGGCCTGCTGTTCGTCACCGCCGTGGGCCTGGGCCCGCTGGCCGGCGTTCTGGCCATCACCCTGAACACGGCGGGCGTTCTGGCCAAGCTGTTCTCTGAAGCGGTCGAGTCGATCGACAAGGGGCCGGTCGAAGGCGTGCGCGCCACCGGCGCCTCCAAGCTGCACGAGATCGTCTGGGGCGTGATTCCCCAGGTGGCGCCGCTGTGGACCTCCTTCGCCCTCTACCGTTTCGAATCGAACAGCCGCTCGGCCACCGTGCTGGGCCTGATCGGGGCGGGCGGCATCGGCCAGGTGCTGTTCGACAGCATGAACGCCTTCAACTTCAAGGCCGTGTCCGCCATCGTCATCATCGTGGTCATCGCCGTGACCCTGATCGACACCCTGTCTCAGATCATGCGTAAGCGCCTGCTCTGACGACGTATCGGGCAGGTTTGCCCTGACTGTCACAAAGGTCTGGCCGGACCGTCACATTTTCCTGCTTTAAGCGTCGTGCACTGACGACTGGAGAAGGTCCGGCCATGATCCGCACACTGAAGTTCACGGCCTGCGTGGCCGCCCTGCTGGCCCTGGCGGCCTGCGGAAACAACGAGGGCGGCGGCGCCGCCGGTTCGCAGAAGGCCCGGACGGGCATCTGGGCCGCCGGCTCCTCGACCGTCTTCCCCTTCGCCACCCGCGTGGCTGAGACCTTCGCCCGCAACGGCGGCGGCGGCTCGGCCCCCCGCGTCGAATCCCTGGGCACCGGCGGCGGTATCCAGGCCTTCTGCTCGGGCGTCGGCCCTTCGACCCCGGACATCGCCAACGCCTCGCGTCCGATGAAGCAGAGCGAGTTCGACCGCTGCGTCGAGAACGGCGTCACCGACATCGTCGAGATCAAAATCGGCTATGACGGCATCGTCGTCGCCACCGCCCGCACGGGCCAGAGCTTCAACCTCGAGCTGAACGACCTCTACGAGGCCCTGGCCAAGGAAACGCCGGGCGCCGACGGCCAACTGGGCCCGAACGCCGCCAAGACCTGGAACGAGGTCAACAAGGCCCTGCCGGCCACCCGCATCCAGGTCTACGGTCCGCCGCCGACCTCGGGCACGCGCGACGCCTTCCTGGAGCTGGGCATGGCGCCGGGCGCCAAGCTGATCCCGGCCGTCGCCGCCATCGAAAAGCAGGACAAGACCCGCTTCGAAACCGTGGCCCACACCCTGCGTGAAGACGGCGCCTGGATCGACTCGGGCGAGAACGACAACGCCATCGTCCAGACCCTGAACCGCACGCCGGGCTCGCTGGGCGTGTTCGGCTTCTCCTTCCTGGAGCAGAACATGGACACGGTGAAGGCCGAAACCATCGACGGCGTGGCCCCTTCGGTCGCCACCATCGCGGACGGCTCCTATCCGCTGGCCCGCAGCCTCTACATCTACGTCAAGAAGGCCCACATCGGCGTGACGCCGGGCCTCGAACAGTTCGTTCAGGAGTTCATGTCCGAAGGCGCCGCCGGCCGCGGCGGCTATCTGCAGGACCGCGGCCTGGTGCCGCTGGTCGCCGACGAACTGGCCGCCGAACGCGCCAAGGCCTCGGCCATGACCTCGATGGCCCGCCCGAACTAGGCGGCGAGCAGACTTTAAGAAAGACAGGCCGTCCTTTCGCCGGGGCGGCCTGTTTTCTTATGCGCCGGCGTCCGGCCGGATCGCGCAGGCCTTGGCCAGTATGGCGAAGGGCAGCAGCACCGTCCCGTGCCGCGCCCGGAAGGACCGGGCGGCGTCGAATATCTCGGGCGTCTCCAGACCCTCGACCGCCGCATCCTCGCCCTCAAGGCGGCGCTGCATGGCGTCATGCCATCCGGCGGCGGCGTGCAGCCTGAGGCCCTGGGCGCTGCGCACGACCAGAGCCGTCGCCGCCGCGCCCAGGGTGCAGGCGCGAACACGCCAGCCGAAGGCCTTGATCCGCAGCGCCGCGTCGAGGGCGATATCCAGCGTCACCCGGCTGCCGCACAGGGGGCTGACCTGGGTCAGAGACAGGTCGGCCCCCTCCAGGCGGCGATCGTTGCGGACTGCCGCCGCCAGCGTCCTGATCCGATCGTGATAGAGGCTCGCGAGCGGATCGTCGGGCGTCATGCGGCGCCGTCGTCCTTCATCTGACGGCCCAGCACGCCCAGGAAGCGGATGGCGAAATGCAGGCCGCGGCGGACGTCTTCGTCACCTGCCGCCCGCACCAGCCCCAGCAGCGACGGCGGCGGCGTGTTGGCGGCCTGGGCTCCGGCGTAGCGCGCAGCGTTGCCCAGGGTCCAGGCGGCGCCGACGCCCTCCTCATAGACTTTCATCAGCTTCTGGATCATGGCGTCGTCCGACATGTCGACCGCGTCCGACAGCAGGGACAGAAGGTCGATGACGTTGTCGAAACGCTGTCCCTGAAGCAGGGGAGCGGCCTTGTCGATCAGATGCTGGACGCCGCGCTCGGTGGCTTCGTCGATGACGATGGCCGGTGCGGGGGCGGTGGTTTTGGCGGTGCTCATGGTGTCTTTCCCCTTGGTTTCAGTGTCTGCGGCCATGGATCAGACGATCCCGCGGGCGACGGACCAGTAGATGCCGCGGTTGAAGGCCTTGCGCAGAAGGCCCCCGACCTTGGTCGGCGGGGTGGGGTGGACGTCCTCGTCATAGTCGTACCAGAGCGGCATTCCGACCTCGAGGCCCATCTGGGCGACGGCCTGAACCTTGCCGTCATAGGCGTCGACGGTGCGGCCGATGCGGATGTCGCCGGCGATGTTGTTGACGATCACCGGGCACTGGTTGTGGCAGGAGCCGCCCGCCTTGCTCACGGGCAGGTCGACGGTGTCGCCCATGACATAGGCGTTCGGATAGCCTTCCATCTGCAGCGTCTGGCGGTCGGTGGGCAGCCAGCCTTCGTTGTTCGCCGCCTGGGACACGCCGCTTTCCAGCACGGCGTCCACCGCCCGGATCGGCGGGGTGCACATCAGCAGGTCGAAGCCCTCTTCCTTGCCTTCGGCAGAGGTGGCGATCTTCTTGTCGGGATCGACCGAGTTCAGGGTGAAGCCGCGCTGGTATTTGATGCCCTTGCTCTCGAAGATGGAGGGCAGGATCTCGCAGGTCTCCTGCTGCAGGAACAGGCAGTTGCGCAGCAGCTGGGCCACGCTGGGATAGGTGTAGACGATCTCGACCTGATCGCGGATCCCCCGGCGACGCAGGTACTCGTCCAGCATCAGGGTGGTTTCGATCGGGGCGATGCCGCACTGGTGCGGCACGTTCGGGGTCTCGGGGAAGTTCACCGTGATGAAGATGCGGCCCTTCTCGAAGCGGCGCAGCTTATCGGCCAACTGGCGGGCCGGGTCGTGCTGATAGAAGTAGTCGCCCGCTTCCTTCAGGCCGGGAATGCGTTCCGGCGCCGGCAGGCAGCCGGTTGAGACGACGATGTAGTCATAGCCGATGACCTGACCGCTCTGGGTCTTCACGCGTGAACCGGCGAAGTCGAACTGCACCACCTTGTCGACCATGAAGTCGATCTCGGGGCGCAGCAGGCTGCGTTGCTTGCGGCGCAGTTCTTCGTTGAAGAACATGTCGAAGGCCACATACATGAACGCGGGCTTATAATAGTGCCACGGAGAATCGCTCAGCATGGTGACCTTCACCTTGCCGCTGGCGATTTCAGGATACAGCTTCGCGACCAGACTGTTGGCGGTCATGGTCCCGCCGATGCCCCCGCCGACCACCAAGATGTGCTTGGTCAAATTCTCGCCCTCCTCAAGACGTCGCGGACGGCTCGCCCTTCCGCCTGACTGAGGACGATAGCCGAAGGATTTGTGCGCCGGAGATCGGAGCTTTCCATTTTGCAAAGGTCGCCGCCGAGCCTAGGCTGCGACGGTGCAGGCGGTGAGGATGGGGTGTGATGGAACCGGATGCGGAGGAACGCATCAAGGCGGCCGCTCAGGCTCAGGTGATCGAGTGCCTGAACCGGTTCTATGCGATGGAAACAGGGCTGTGGGGCGGCCCCCTCGACGCCTTGATCGTGCGGACCATCATCGTCGGCGACATTCAGGGACGGCCCTATGACCTGTCGGCGCTGGCCGGCGTCCTCGACATTCCGGTGTCGACGATCCACCGCCGGGTCAACGATCTGGTCGAGCGCAACCTGCTGGAGCGGAGCGCCGCTGGTCGGTCAGTCTATCTGAAGCCCACGGTTCAGACGCGCCAGGCGTTGGACATGACATTCGACGACATGCTGGCCACGTTGACCCGCCTTTATCGAGGCGACGTCGGGCCGCGCTGCGGCGTGTCCGACTGATCAGGCCGCAACGCGCCGCCGCAGCCGCGCCACCCGGCGCAGGCGACGCCAGAAGCGACCGCGCGCGGGCTCGGGATAGGGCTGCAGGTTTTCGACGAACTGCTCGGCCGAGGCGCGCCAACTGAACTTCTCCGCATAGGCGCGGACGTCCTTGCGATCGAGCTCCAGGCACTTCAGGCAGGCGGTCTTCAGGTCGTCGTCGATGAAGCCCGCGCCCGAGCCGGGGATGATGTCGATCGGACCGTGCGCCGGATAGGCGGCGACAGGCGTGCCCGTGCCCATGGCCTCCAGGATCACCAGGCCGAAGGTGTCGGTCCAGCTGGGAAAGACGAAGACGTCGGCGTCGGCGAAGCAGCGCGCCAGATCCTCGCCGAACTTGGCGCCGAGGAATTTCGCGTCAGGATACTTCTCTTCGAGCTCGGCGCGGGCGGGGCCGTCGCCGACGATGATCTTGGTGCCGGGCAGGTCCAGGCCCAGGAAGGTCTCGATGTTCTTCTCGACCGCCACTCGACCCACGTTGAGGAAGAAGGGGCGGGGCCAGTTCTCGCCGCCCATCTCCTGGTAGATCGGCTCCAGGTCGGGGCGGAACAGCTCGGTGTCCACGCCGCGCGTCCAGGGTGAGACGTTCTTGAAGCCGTGCTCGACCAGTTCGTCGCGCAGGGTCGGCGTGGCGACCATCAGCCGGCCCGACGGCTTGTGGAACCACTTCATATAGGCGTAGCCGACCTGCACCGGGATCGGGAAGCGGGCCGAGACATATTCCGGGAATTTGGTGTGATAGCTGGTCGTGAACGGCAGCTTCCACTCCACGCAGATGCGCCGCGTGGCGATGCCCAAGGGGCCTTCGGTGGCGATGTGGACGGCTTCGGGCTCGAAGGCGCGCAGGCGTTCGCGAATCTCCTCCTCGGCGCCTAGGGCCAGACGGATCTCGGGATAGGTCGGGCAGGGGATGGTCTTGAACTGGCTCGGTTCGATGACCTCCACCTCATGGCCCATGGCGCGGCATTCGGCCACGGTGCGGGTCAGGGTGCGGACGACGCCGTTGACCTGAGGCTCCCAGGCGTCGGTGACCAGAACAATGCGCATGAAGTCGATAGGGCCTTGAGCCGTTTCGCGGAGGCGAAACTTCTAGACGCTCCGCATGACGAAGGCGAGACGGCATGATAGAGCAGGGTGTGAACAGGCTTCACCTCTTCGCGAACGGCCATGTTGAGCCGCACCTCATTTTTGGTTGAGGGCTTTTCCAGAAGATTTTGCGCATCGCCGAATTCTGTACGGCGCATGTCGCAATCATGCGATGCACATTCGGTCTCAGTCGCCATATATGCGGAAATTCACAGGATGGATTTCATGACGCCGACCGATCTTCGCCATTGGGATGAGCTGGACCGGAACAAGTACCGGGACGAACGTGAGGTGGTGGCCGAACTGCTGGCTGCCGAACCCCTGACGCCTGACGGTCGCGCGGCGGTCCTGAACGATGCCGTCGGCCTGGTCGAAAGCGCCCGTAAGAGCCAGAAGCGCCAGGGCGTGGTCGAAAGCTTCCTGCAGGAGTTCAGTCTGGGCACCCGCGAAGGTCTGGCCCTGATGTGTCTGGCCGAGGCCCTGCTGCGCACGCCCGATGCCGACACCCGCGACCGTCTGATCGCCGAGAAGATCGGCTCGGCCGACTGGGCCAGCCACATGGGTCAGTCCGACAGCCTGTTCGTCAACGCCTCGACCTGGGGCCTGATGCTGACCGGCAAGCTGGTCGATGTCGACGATGAAGCCCGCAGCGACCTGCCGAACTTCCTCAAGCGTCTGGTCGGGCGTCTGGGCGAGCCGGTCATTCGTCAGGCCGTCGCCACCGCCGTCAAGATCATGGGCGAGCAGTTCGTCGTCGGCCGCACCATCGAGGCGGCCCTGAAGCGTTCGGACCGCGAGAACTGGCTGTGCAGCTTCGACATGCTGGGCGAGGGCGCCCGCACCGCCGCCGACGCCGAGCGCTATGAAAAGATCTACGCCGACGCCATCGAGGCCGTGGGCAAGACCGCCAAGGGCGAAGGCCCCGAGCGCGGCCACGGCGTCTCGGTCAAGCTGTCGGCTCTGTCGCCGCGCTATCAGGCGGTGCAGGAAGACCGGGTGTGGGAAGAGCTCTATCCCCGCATCCTGCGCCTGGCGCTGATCGCCGCCAAATACGACATCAACTACACCATCGACGCCGAAGAGGCCGACCGTCTGGCCCTGTCGCTGAAGCTGCTGGAGCGGCTGGCGCGCGAACCGGCGCTGGGCGACTGGCAGGGCCTCGGCCTCGCCGTTCAGGCCTATCAGAAACGCACGACCGAGACGGTGGACAAGCTGGCCGAACTGGCCAAGTCGTCGGGCCGCCGTCTGATGGTGCGCCTGGTTAAGGGCGCCTATTGGGACACGGAGATCAAGCTGGCCCAGGTCAACGGCCGCACCGACTATCCGGTCTTCACGACCAAGCCTGCGACCGACCTGAACTATCTCGTCTGCGCCAAGGCGCTGATCGAGGCCTCGCCTTATATTTTCTCGCAGTTCGCCACCCACAACGCCCACACCCTGGCCGCCGTGCACCGCATGGCCGCCGATCGCGGCGTGACTATCGAGTTCCAGCGTCTGCACGGCATGGGCGAGGCCCTCTATGACGGCGCCAAGGCCGAGTGGGGCGACGTCGTCGTCCGCGCCTACGCCCCCGTCGGCGGCCACGAAGAGCTGCTGCCCTATCTGGTGCGTCGCCTGCTCGAGAACGGCGCCAACTCCTCCTTCGTCCACGCCCTGCTGGACGAGCGCGTGCCTGCGGCCGACGTGGCCGCCGATCCCATCACCTCGGTCGAGGCCCAGCCTGACCGCCATCCGAAGATCCCTGTACCCATGAACATCTACGGTGACCGCCAGAACTCCCTCGGCCGCGACTATTCGCAGGCTTCCGACCGCGAGCGTCATGCGGCGGCTCTGGAGCGCGTCGACAGCGAGAAGCTGACCGCCGGCCCGATCATCGGCGGCAAGCTGCGCGCCGGGGTGAACGCGCAGGACGTCACCAACCCCTATGACCGCTCGCGCGTGCTGGGCCATGTGTCGGAAGCCTCGGTTGAAGACGTCGATCTGGCCGTCAACACCGCCGCCAATGCTCAGCTCGCCTGGGATCGTCTGGGCGGCGCGGGCCGCGCCCCGGTTCTGCGCGCCATGGCCGACGCCCTGGAAGCCGATCTGGACCGTCTGGTCGCCCTGCTGTCGCGTGAAGCGGGCAAGACGCTGAACGACGGCGTGGCCGAGGTGCGCGAAGCCGCCGACTTCTGCCGCTACTACGCCCTGCTGGCCGAGCGCGACTTCGGCGGTCGTCAGACCCTGAAGGGCCCGACCGGCGAGACCAATGAACTGGTTCTGCACGGCCGCGGCGTTTTCGCCTGCATCAGCCCGTGGAACTTCCCGCTGGCCATCTTCACCGGCCAGATCGCGGCTGCGCTCGCCGCCGGCAACGCCGTGGTGGCCAAGCCCGCCGAGCAGACGCCGCTGATCGCCGCCGAAGCGGTGCGCCTCTATTACAAGGCCGGTCTGAACCCCGACCTGCTGGCCCTGGTCCCCGGCCGCGGCGAGACCGTCGGCACCGCCCTGACCAACCATCCGGGCGTCGACGGCGTGGCCTTCACCGGCGGCACCGACACCGCCTCGGCGATCAATCGCGGCCTGGCGGCGCGTCCGGGCGCCATCATTCCCTTCATCGCCGAGACGGGCGGCCTGAACGGCATGTTCGTCGACACCACGGCGCTGAAGGAACAGATCATTGACGACGTCATCCTGTCGGCCTTCGGCTCGGCGGGTCAGCGTTGCTCGGCTCTGCGCGTCCTCTATGCGCCCAAGGATTCGGCTGATGCTCTGATCGAGGGCCTGAAGGGCGCGCTGGCCGCCCAGGTGCTGGGCGACCCGACCGACGCCAAGACCGACATCGGCCCGGTGATCGACGCCGAAAGCCGCGCCAACCTGGAAGCCCACGTCGAGCGCCTGTCCAAGGAAGCCAAGATCATCGCCCGCGCCGAACTGCCGGCCGGCGCCGACAAGGGCGACCTGTTCGCCCCGACCATCGCCGAAATCCCGACCCCGGACTTCCTCGAGCGCGAAGTCTTCGGCCCGATCCTGCACGTCTACCGCTATGAGCCGAAGGATCTGGAAACGGTCGCGGGCAAGCTGGCGGCGCGCGGCTTTGGTCTGACGCTGGGCGTCCACAGCCGCATCGACGCCTTCGCCAAGGAAGTGATGGAGCTGGTTCCGGCGGGCAACGTCTACGTCAACCGCTCGATCATCGGCGCGGTGGTCGGCGTCCAGCCCTTCGGCGGCGAAGGCCTCAGCGGCACCGGCCCCAAGGCCGGCGGCCCCAACAGCCTGATCCGCTACGCCTCCGAAAAGGCCATCAGCATCAACATCGCCGCCCAGGGCGGGGATCCGGCGCTGCTGAACCTATGAGGGTGGGCGCCAACCTTATATGTTGGCGAGAGTCCCGCTAGCAGCTAAACCACCCCGCGTGGAGCTGCTTCGCTGGCGGCGCCTGCCGTTGGGGCGTGTCTTGATAAGGCCAAGGATCAAAGTGACGTCGCTGGGTTCACCCTCATCGCTATCTCGCAACAGCGTGGTCATTGGCGCGCTAATGATGCGCGAGATTGTTACGCGTTACGGTCGCGAAGGCCTAGGGTTCCTTTGGCTAGTAGCAGAACCGTTGTTGTTTTGCTTGTTCGTGCTCGTCATGTGGTCGTTTATCAAGCCCGCGTACGAGCACGGCATTCGTCTAGGTGCTTTCGTGATGACAGGATATATGAGCATGTTGCTCATTCGCCACATTATGTCGACGTGCTTAGCGGCTGTTCAGGCAAATGTGGGGCTGCTTTATCATCGCCAGGTAACAATACTTCATATATACGCGTCGCGTATTCTGTTGGAGATATTGGGAACGAGCATAGCGTTTTTTGTAGTTTATGTGCTTTTATTTTCCCTCGGGCAGGTTCAGCTTCCGCATGATATGCTTCAATTAATTGGCGGATGGACCATTCTGGCTACGCAGTCTTCGGGCTTGGCGATTATTATTGCGGCATTGGCCGTCCGTTTTGATACGGTAGAGCGCATCGCTCCGCTTATCCAGTATGGTCTGATCCCTGTTTCTGGCGCTTTCGTAATGGCTGCCTGGGTTCCTCAGGAGTTTCGAAACGTCCTGCTCGCGGTTCCCTTTCCTCACGCCGTCGAGTTAGTGCGTTCAGGTGTTTTTGGCGAATTTGTTCCAACATACTATGATATCTCATACGCTTTGTATTGGGCGCTTGGATTGAACCTTTTTGGTATTTTGTTGCTTGCCAAAGCTAAATATTATTTAGAAGTCGAGTAACGGCGGAAGCACGAAGATGACCGATCGATTGGAATATCTGGGTCCTCTGGACCGGCTGGCTGTGAGACGGCCGCGCATCAATTTTGCTTCGCGTTCGTTCGTGGCTTTTTGTGTTGTTGTGGTTCTCCCAACGGTATTTGCCGCAATCTACTACCTGCTTATTGCTGCGCCTCAGTACGTATCCGAAGCGCGTTTCATTGTGCGCGCGCCGAGCCAAGACCGGCCGTCAGGTTTTGATGTCGCGCTGCAGGGAGTGGGCTTGTCGAGCACCCAGACGGATGTGTTCGCGGTGCACGAGTATATCGACTCGCGAGATGGCATGACGGATCTGCGGAGCAAGGTCGATTTGAAGGGAATGCTTGGGCGGCCCAAGGTCGATTTTATAGCGCGCTTCCCGCGCCCTTTGGGCTCACAGAACGATGAGGCGCTGTTTGAGGCATATAGACGCTTTGTCACGGTAGGGTACGATTCGACCAAAGGTATCAGTACGCTTCGGGTGCATGCGTTCGCCGCCCGAGATGCGCAGGCGATATCAATCGCTCTGTTGGATGGCGGAGAACGGTTGGTGAACCGTCTAAATGATCGAGCCTATTCCAATGCCATCAAAGAATCGGAAGGCGCAGTCATTCGAGCGGAAGAACGTCTCGTTCAGGCCCAGAGTGAACTTGCAGCATTCCGGAACCGAGAGCAGTTTATAGACCCTTCGAGAACGGCGCTGGAAGGCACTTCGCTAATTGGCGATCTTATGGGGCAGGTGGCGACTCTTCGAGCTGAACGCGCACAAATCGCTGCCCAGGCGAGCAATAGTCCGCAACTCCCCACAGTTGATGCACGGATTGCCGCCTTCGAGCGTCAAATCGAGGTCGAACGCGCAAAACTGGCTGGGGCGACCTCATCGTTGGCGCCGAAGATCGGTGTATATGAGCGCCTCGTATTGAACCGTGAAATGGCCGATCGCGCAGTTGCACAGGCACGAATGGCGCATGATGCGGCTGAGCAACAGGCTCGGAGCCAGAAGCTCTATCTTCAGCGTGTGGTAGAGCCGCGTCTTGCTGATGCGCCGACCTATCCTAAGCGCTTCATTGCGATATTAGCCGTGTTCGCTACCGCGTTGGCGATGTTTGGAATGGGATGGCTGGTTGTGGCGAGTGTGTCGGAGCATCGACAATCCTGATGACATCGCCTGGAGTGGTGGTCGAGAATCTCACTATGAGGTTCCGCGGCAGTCCTGGTGGACGCCCGATATTTGAGAATCTGTCGCTGGTCCTGGAGCGAGACTCACGTTTGGCGTTGCTCGGTCGGAACGGCCAAGGTAAGTCGACTTTGATCAAGCTCCTGGGAGGGGTGCTTCCCCCCACTTCGGGTCGCATTCTTTGGGGTATGCGACCGTCTTGGCCCATTGGTTTTGGCGGCGGATTTCAAGGCAGCCTGTCCGGGCTCGACAATATCCGTTTCCTGAGCCGGATTTATAATCAAGATTACCGAGAATCGATTGATAGGGTTGAGAGTTTTGCGGAATTAGGGTCGGCTCTTCAGCGTCCAGTAAAGCATTACTCATCGGGCATGCGTGCAAGACTGGCTTTTGGTCTTTCCCTAGCCTTTGAATTCGACTGCTACATGATCGATGAAATTGTCGCGGTAGGCGATGCTCGATTTCAAATCAAATGCCGAGAAGAGCTTTTCCAGAAACGCGCCAACAAATCTTTCATTATGGCCTCTCATGACGTGGCTCTGGTTCAAGAAACCTGTGAGCGCGCCCTTATCCTTGAGGGAGGTCAAGCCAAGCTGTTCGACGACATCGGTGAGGCATTGGAAATCTATCATTGGCTCCGCACGAAATGAAACGGTCGCCAACCATTGCGGTCTTCATAGTTCCGGGCCGTCGACTGGAGTCTTGGCTTGAAGCGTTACAGATTGCTGCCGAACAAGCGGGGCTCGTCTATCAAGAGGATTGGGGCGCGGAAGAAGTTTCCCTGAAGGCTGAAGGCTGTCTCACAGTCGTGTGGACCGAGAAGCCGTGTGTTGCCGACCAAATCCTGGTAGTTGCGCCCGACCCAGCCGACGCGGTCAGAGGGTGCAGGCTGCTGTATAATTTGACGGGCGACGAGGCGCTTCGCCACGCCAGCCGGAGATTTTCGCTCGCTGCCTTCGAGGTTGGCCGAGGCGCTCGCCTTATCCGACCCGGCCCCGATGTTGTTGATCTTCCAATTATCGGCCCTGTGCTCCTCCCCGCTTCCGAGCCGGGAAGACAGGAGGCACGTCTAGCCATGTTTAATCACTTGCCGCCGGCGGTGGCCGATGCGGGAGTTTGGCCCCCGAGCTTGATGTGGCGCGCGGGTCCTGAGCGTCTGTCATTGGATGGGGGGGGCATAGACCTCACTGGCAGGGGGAGGGTTCTAGCATTTGGGCCCTACGTTATGCTGCCGCCCGGCCAGTGGCGATTGACAGTTCTTTTCGACGTGGAAATCGGAAATGCGCCTGTCAGCATAGCATTCCACTGGGGCATCGACGGGAGTGCGGTCTGCGAGGAAGTCGAGATCGCAATGAGCGGTCGGTATAAGCTTCATATCGATCATACATGGATCGAGGCGGGGGCCACTCAGTTACACCTCAGCTTGCCCCGGGCGACGTTCTCAGGATATCTCAAGCTTCACAGGATGCATTGCGAATTGATCGCCGCGCGAAATACCGCTCGAAATTCCTATCCTGTCCTAGAT
This sequence comes from Brevundimonas sp. ZS04, assembly GCF_001956865.1. Taxonomy (NCBI): domain Bacteria; kingdom Pseudomonadati; phylum Pseudomonadota; class Alphaproteobacteria; order Caulobacterales; family Caulobacteraceae; genus Brevundimonas; species Brevundimonas sp. ZS04. The sequence goes on along the minus strand of NZ_MTHE01000018.1, from coordinate 8,252 downwards.
CGACTTTCGAGCTCGCAAGCTAAAGGTTAAGTTATGAAGAGTGCGGTTATCACCGGGATCACGGGTCAAGACGGTGCCTATTTGGCACAGTTACTGTTGGGCAAAGGATACAAAGTCACGGGAGTGGTGCGGCGCTCGAGTAACTATGGGTTGGCGACCCAGCGTCTCGACTGGCTGGGGATTCGAGATAAAGTGCATCTCGTCGATGGTGACCTGTTAGATCAAAGCGGCCTAGTTCGCATCCTGCGGGACGCAAAGCCGGACGAGGTTTACAATCTGGCCGCTCAGTCGTTTGTGAAGACCTCATGGGATCAGCCGATCCTGACCTCGCAGGCGACGGGGGTCGGTGTGGTCAATATACTTGAAGCGGTTCGAACAGAAGTGCCCGGTGCTCGTTTTTATCAAGCATCGTCGTCCGAAATGTATGGGCTGATTCAAGAAGAGATGCAGAGCGAGACCACTCCATTCTATCCTCGCTCTCCTTATGCTGTAGCCAAGCTCATGGGGCACTGGATGACAGTGAATTACCGAGAGAGCTTTAATATGTTCGCTTGTTCGGGAATTCTTTTCAACCACGAGTCTCCTCTTCGAGGGCTTGAATTCGTTACGCGCAAGGTAACGGATGCGGTTGCCGCTATTGCTCTGCAGCAAGCGACTGAGCTGCGGATGGGGAACATGGACGCCAAACGCGATTGGGGCCATGCCCGCGACTACGTGGAAGCGATGTGGTTGATGCTTCAGCAAGATAAGGCTGACGACTATGTCGTAGCGACGGGGCGTACTGTTTCCGTGAGGGAGATGGTCAATGTCGCGTTTGCTCACGTGGGCTTGAACCCCGACCAGTACGTGAAAATTGATCCCGAATTTTTCCGTCCGGCCGAGGTTGATGTATTGCTGGGCAATCCAGCGAAGGCGAAATCGGCGCTGGGTTGGGAACCTAAGACGTCGATGGAAGAAATGGTGCGCGAGATGGTCGATGCGGATCTGGAGCGGCGTCGCAAGGCTTCCTGATGGCGGACAGAAACCGCATTCTTGTAACCGGAGCCAGCGGCTTTGTTGGGCGACGCCTTGTCGCCCAACTCCGTCAGCTATCAGGCATTAAGGTCCTGGGGGTTTGTGGCCCTAACCATGCTGGCGGCCTGGACCTCACGGACTTCGCCGCATGCTCCCGCCTTGTGAACGATTTCCAACCCTCCAAAATCGTCCACCTTGCCGCCCAGTCTTCCGTCGGGACAGCATTCGGCGACCCTGCTGCTGTGTGGCGTGCCAACTTCGACGCCACCAGGAACCTAGCGCAGGCGGTGTCGGCCCAAGAAAGCCGTCCCCATTTCATTTTTGCGTCCAGCGCAGAAGTCTACGGCGCTGGCTTCAATCTCGGGCCGAGAAGCGAGCGTGATGCCATTCTGCCCAATTCGCCCTACGGACGGAGCAAAGCCGCGGCGGAAATGATGCTGGCGGACATGGCGGGAGATCGGCTTGCGGTGACAACTCTTCGCCTATTCAACCACACGGGACCAGGCCAAGATCGACGTTTCGCAATTCCAGCCTTCGCATCTCAAATCGCGAGGGTCGAAGTCCTAAACGGATCCCAGGCTATTCGAGTTGGCAATCTTGACGCGCAGCGGGATTTCACTGATGTCGACGACATCGTTGATGCCTATGTTGCCGTGATTAGCGGAGCGATTCCGGAGGAAGCCCAGATCTTCAATGTGGGCTCAGGAGAGCATAGGCGAGTCGGTGATCTTTTGGATATTCTGATCCGACTCTCCGCCGTCGCCATAACGGTTGAGCAGGACCAAACGCGAATGCGCCCGTCAGATGTTCCTGTCGCCGCTGGGGTATTTAACAAGTTTGCTGCTGCCTATGAATGGCAGCCAAGGCGTGTTCTTGAACATACCTTGGCCGCTGTCCTTGGCTTCGAACGTAGCGACCTAACGGCCGCGACGGATCACCAAACCGGCGGAAGTTGAGACATATCCTTCGAGCGCCAGCTTGAGGTGCGGCGGCGCCGAATAGGGCGGCGTGTCGACGAAACCATCGATCGACAAGGAGTCGGGTGCGATTACGAATGGAGAAACCTCGTGACCGCGTTCTTCAAGGGTGCGAATGAGTTCTTCAAAATCGCGACGCCTGTAGAGGACAGTCCACCCAGTATCAACCGTGTCCTCGTTCGAAGAAAGGTTGAACTCGGTTGTATGGATCGCAACGCCTCCTACGCGCAGTGTCTTCTCCACACTATTGATGATGAAATCAATGCCGTGCTGAAGGCTTCCAAGGTGCTCCAAGCAACAAGATGACCAGCAAAGATCATAGTCTTTTAGACTGTCGTCGATAGCGTTCATGTCGCACTCGCGCCACTCGACCAGTCGTTCGAATTCCTCTCGGCTCAACTGCCCAGAAGGCATAGCGGCCAGTTCTTCAGCATACTCGTTGCCCGATTGCCAGGCTGCGCTAACTTCTGACGCTCGGGGCGCATCTGTTGCCGTTATTTTCATGCCTGAGGCGGCAAAGACAGCAGGTAAAGTCTCCTGGCCTACGCCGAAGACCAGCCCTTTCTTGCCCGACGCCACAGCGCCGGATTTGTAGGCATGATGAACGATATACACCCACTCCCAGTACTTCCTGTGGAAGACGCTAGGGACACCGATCTCATCGGAAATCCGTTTGAACTCCGGATGGAAGAAATCTCGTGAAGAGCATGTGGAATGAGTCATGAACTCGGACGATGGGTCGACACGGTAGACGTCTATAGCTGGGATGAAGAGGTTCTCTTTCCAGAGTTTTTCTGACTTCACTCGCCGCAGAATTTCGGGGTAAAGGCGATCAAGTAGGGCGATGTCTTCTGGCGTCACGACGGTTTTATCCTAATTATACCTAATTCGATCGAGCGAGGATCTCGTAGCTTTCGAGTGTAACCTTGGCTCCAGCGTTTAGTACGATTAATACTTCGACGTCTTGAAGATTCCCAGGCGCTCTGAAAATGGCGTCGACGATGACGCCGTCGGCCGCTCTAAGTTCGAAGCTCTCGATGGTCCGGGCGCCGAATTCGCCTTTGATCTCGATGACGCCGACGTCGCCCGTATCATTGGCTATGGCCTTGCCGCGCACAACTAGGCGATGCAATCCAGCCGACAGCGCCATGTAAGGTCCGTAAGCGAGAATGCCACCTTCTCCAGTGGAGACAAGGTTGTCGCCCTTGGCGACGCCGATCATGTGCGGCAGGGCGGCGGGCACGGCCTTGAAATGACGCACCCAGTGTTCGGTCGCGGCTTCCTTTCTGATCGTCTGGTGCATGAAGGCGGCGACGGTTGCATAGGATTGACTGGCTCGAAGGGCCGCGCCCGCTGCGCGCAACGATTGGGCATGGGCGTTGTCCTCGGCGATATCCTTCAGCGCCTGCTTGATGCCTTGCGCCAGCGCGTTTGGCGACACGCCGGGCATCCGGAACGCGGCGCAGGCCACGTCATCGAAGATCGTGAGCGGCGTCACGGCAAGCGGGACCCCAGTCGCCAATCCCATGTGGACAGCCGCGCTCGCAGACTCTCCCGTCTGCTGATAGGGGAAGACGAGCAGGTCTGCCGCTCGTAGCAGTTTGGTGCTTTCAGCGTTCTCCAAGAATTCCGTCCTGAACTCGACATAGTCTGACACGCCGAGATGCTTGGCCATTGCGCGCGTTTCAGCAATCAACCCGCTTGAAACGCCCTCAGCGTCGCCATAGTCCGCGTTAACAAGGCGCAGCTTCACCGCCTCGCCCTCATTCCTGAGGATCGCAATCGCTTGGACCAACTCCTGAAGGCCCTTGTGCGGAAGGAAGAAGCCGTAAGCAGCGACAGTGGGGGTCTGATCCGTTCGAGGCGTAGGCTCTATTGGCATGGCCGGCACACCCAAAGGCACCTGAAGAACGTTCCCCACAATACCGAGCGCGGTCAGTCGCTCCACGTCAATATCATTGTGCACAAATATACGATTGCAGCGTGTCAGCGTTTGCTTCAAATCGCTCAACCTATGCCCAAAAGCATCCTGAGGATTATTTGTAGAGTGAAGTGTGATGTATAGTCGTCGTCCTCGCCTGAACTGGATATCGGCGAATCGATTTAGCTCCTCGAAGTTGAAAAAGCTGTAGTTGAACTGGATGACAATGTCAGTCGGGTTGTACGCTTCGATCTCTTCCAAAAGCGCGGCGAGGCTGGCTTCCTTGTTTTGCTCGCGTACCCGGACAACATGATGATCTGTGCGCCAGATTTCGTCCTCGGGCCTAGATAGAGTTTGAGCGAAAATCGCTATATCTTGAGGAAGGTGCTCCAGAAGGCTAGCGGAGTAACTTGCGATACCGCAGCGATTCCCCCATGAAGTCAGCCAAGCGATGCGGCAATCTTCCGCAGTGGGTCTGACTAGGCCAAGCTCGATTTCATTCCGCGCTAGGCATACAGCAGCCTTGGAAGCTAGGTCTTCCGCCATCACGGGCAGATCGGGGATGGAAGGCCATTGCGAGGCGCCGGCTTTCAGCATCAAACCCTCTTCGATCGCGGTCAGTGCGCGCTGTGCGCTGTCTTGCCAGGTGAATCCGGCGCTGTGCTGCCGAGCATGAAGCTTGAGACGCTCCATAAAGCCGGCGTCGGTTAGTGCCTGCTCCATCTTGGCAGAGATGGACTTGGTGTCGAATGGGTCAAAACTGGCTTCATCCCATCCAAGAACTTCGGGAACACTAGTCGTGTTCGAGCCAATTACTGGCGCCCCACAAGCCATCGCCTCTAGCACTGGCATCCCCAAGCCCTCCCAATAGGTCGGAAAGACAAAAAGCTCGCACAAGTTGTACAGGGCAAGTAACTCGTCATCAGTTACGTGACCCGTGAAGACAACATCATTGTCGGATAGGCCCATAGAGCGGCCAAAAGCTTTTAACTCCTCGTAGACGCTAGGCCATCCATTGCCCACAATAACAAGTTGACGCCCCTCGCGAACCTGCGCCGGCATCAGAGCAAAAGCCTCAATCAAACCTTTTTGGTTCTTCCGCTGGTCGAAGCTAGCTGTATAGAGCAAAAATCGGCCGCGAATTCCTCGCGCCGTGACGGATCCCCACATCTTTGTGCGGGCATCCGGCACTGGCTGAAAGCGAGCATCAATCCCGCCGCGGATGTCCGCAACAAGACCGTCGTAGCCTGGAAGGGAGGCGAGGCCCTCCTGGGCTGAATAGTCCGAGATCGCCAGCAGCACGTCAGCGTGCCGCAGTTGGTCTACCTTGCTCAAATAATGAGTACGCGCACGGGGGTCCCGAAGGTAGGCGTCCGCCTGTCGAAGTGGGATCAGATCGTACAACGTTACCGCCGTCAGGCACGGCCAGTCTGGGCTGATCGTTGTGGCGATGTCGTCGCCGATACCTTCTATCAAGCTGGAAACATGCAAGATGTCAGGCGACAGTTCGCGAATGAACCGGTCCCGGATTTGGTCCGCGACATCTGTGGTCCGCCCCTCATCCGTCAAGTAGGCCGAGCCTTCCGGGATACTGCATATCCGGAAGGCCGTGGGTGCTAGAAGGTCGCGAAACTCCCTTCTGATCACAGCTTCCGCTTCTGGATTGCGGTCATTCAGCAAGATCAAATGCTCGTGCTGTGGCGACAGGCGAACTATCGCCTTGCTTAGTTCGAGCGAATATCGACCGATGCCTCCGAGACGGCTTCCCGACTGACAGCTTTGTAGATCAGTGACGAAGCGCATTAGGACACCTTACTCCGAGTTTCCTTCAGTCCGATCTGGCGTTCAATCTCTGCCGCGCGGACTAATAGCAAAGGCAGTCTTCCCACGACAATCGAGGTCGTATCATGGGCGTCCTGCGCAACGGGGCCAGTGAACTTCTGAGTGCGCTTCGTTACGCCAGCTCTCGCCAGAACCGAACGACGGGCGCGAGCAATCTTCTTCTTCGTTCGGGCCAGCCTCTGAAGCAGTTGCCAGAAGCGCCCGGCCTTAATCTTTCTCAGCTCCTCATCGCGTTCCGCCACCGTCCGCTGCAGATGCCCCACGGCCTGGCGATGGTTCTCCAGATCGATGGCCAATGTCTGAGCGTGGGCTGTTGTCTCACCGAGTCGGGCTTCTGCGTCGGCCAAGAGGCGCTCGGCCAAGCCTCGCCGACCTGCCTCGACGTCGAGCGCCAAGCTTGTGGTTTCCAGCTTCCGGATTGCCTGGCAATGAACGTCCGCTTCTGAAATCTCAGCCCGCAAAGCGACTAGTCTGGCCCGGCTATGAGCGATTTCATTTCTTAGGAGATGAAATCCCTGTGTGAAGGCGGATACTTGAAACCCATCAAAACAGTTGGGAGGAGGGCCAAAGACAGAGAGAAGGTATTCTTTCTCAGGTGACACGTAGAAGCGATTGAGAGAGTCATTATAAGCAAAAACGTATCCGCGAGACTCTAGAATCGACTCCCATTGATGGTGGGTAGGTGTTGTGGAGCCGGGAGCGGTGCTCTCAACAACCACAATCCAAGGGAGGACATTTGACGGGGACCAAGTTTCGAGAATGTCGCGCTCCATTCCCTCGCAGTCGATCTTCAGCCAGTGAATGTCGCGGTCAGCGTACGAATCGAGAAGTGCGGAAAGGGGTAACGTGTCTACGCTTATGACTTCGCTGGAAAAGCCCATCGAGCGGTGCTTTTCGGCGATATCGGTTAAGCCGGTGCTGAGGCCTGTGTGAGGGAACTCGAAGAAGGTCATCTGCCCCTTCGTTGAGCTGACCGCGGCCTGGACAACCACTTCGTCCGGTCGGGAGGCTCGCAGCGCGTCAGCATAAATTGGAGAAGGTTCGACGTGAACGCCGCGCCAGCCTGCCTCATAAAACGCCAGGCTCACCGAATCGATGATCGGATGCTGGGCGCCAATGTCGATATAGAAGCCGCTCGCCACGTCACGTAGTGCGCGCCGCAGAATGACGTCTTCAAAATTTTGAGCATAGGAAATCATGAAGGGGACGGATCCGTTGTGTGGTCGTCAATGCGTGGGCAGCATTGATATTGTCCAGACTGATGGAGCGGCATGCCGATTGTCTACCAAGATGACGCGCGAGGGCGGCACCCCGGATGTTTAGGTTCGCGGAGTTATCAGCAGGGTAGAAAAGTTGGTCAGTTCATCATCCGGCCCAACCCTTGTGAGTTGTCCCCACGTGGAGAGGTGAACGTTCACGCGGTCGAATGGAATTTTCATGAAGGTTTCGCGATAATCTATGCCGCGAGCTACAAGATGGGGTACGTGAATTTCAAGGTGAATATTCTGACAAAAATCAAAAATATCAGGCATTTCCTCTAGCAGTTCATGCTCGTACCCTTCGATATCAATCTTAATGAAATCGGGCGACTCTAGCATAACGGAGTCTAGTTTCATAAGGTTAATGTTGTGGCTGTCTCCTGAAATAAGAAGGCCGTCTTCATTTGATTTTATCTGTGTGTTAGAATTTCCGATCCCGGCTGGAACAATAACGATATTACTCGCATCATTTAGCAGGAATGAAAGGGCGGCGATTTCAATATTTATTATTGACGGCTCGAAGGTGTGAACCCTTCCTGTCTTTGGTATGCAGGTAGAATAATAGAGCGCCCATACGCCTTGATGTCCACCTATGTCGTAGATGACTTTGGCACCATAGTGCATGCCGTGGAAAGTTTCCACGAGGAAGTCAAAGTTCATCATGGGGCTGTCGGAATACCAGGATAGACCCTCTTGATTCACAATCGGAATGTAGACGCGCTGGCCGTTGAAAGTCATTTCCTTTAGCCACGGTTTATCGAGGAAGGCGGCTGTTAGTCCGGAATTTACGCGATCAAGACGTTGCCTCATAGCCGCAATGGCCATCAGAGTAATCTCCTGGCGATCGCCGGAGAAATTCTCGAACGGGGGAATGTTCAGGGCGCTATTCGTGATTTCTGGTGAAAGGCTCATGGCGCGATAGGCGATGCGTAGGGCATGAACATAGCGCTCATATGAGTCGCGTGTGACCACCGGACGGGCGTCGCCCTTATGAGAGCAGCGGAGAAGATCGTCATGCAGTGGAGAATCGATCACGGATTATTCCTCGGGGAGTGGTATGAGCGAAGCAGCACGTTCGGCTTGGTGAAGCAATAGCGCTTGCCTATCCATGGGGCGGTCGTGGTTTTAGCAATGGCTTTCTATTAGGCTTGAGCGGACGCAGCTATGATGTGGGCCAAAGGCGATGTTAGAGGCGACACAACCCGTCTCTCTGTGATCTTCCTCATAATGCTCCCCACC
>NZ_MTHE01000017.1:0-39130 GCF_001956865.1 Brevundimonas sp. ZS04 | reverse complement strand
GGTCTGGCGGGAGCCTCCGGCACGGCTCGACATGGCGGCGGCGGCGGCGGCGGCGGTGGCGTGATGTCGGCGTGCTGGCCTGCCGTGAATCTGTCGGCGGGGCTGAACATTACTGTGGGCGCGGGCGGTGCAGGCGGCGCCGCATCAGGCGCGGCGGGCGGTCAGGGCGCGCCCAGCCTGGTGAAGACCGGCGCTCAAATCCTGCTGACCGGGGAGGGCGGGCGCGGCGGCGCGGGCGGATCTGCGGCGTCGGGAGCCGGCGGCGCGGGAGGCGGCGGCCTGCCGCCTTCCAACGCAGGCGGGGCCTCTTCCGTTTCGACAGCCGGGGGCGCCGGGCAGGCGGCGGCGCGGCCCGACGGGCCGGGCGCGGGCGGCGCGGGCGGCGGCCTCAGCACGGCCAATGCGGCGCAGGCGTCCGGCGCAGGCGGCGACGGCGCCATGCTGCTTCTGAAGGCGGCGGGCGGAACGACAGAGGGGGCGGCCGGGCAAACGGCGCCCTGGCTTGATCTGCACTGGGCCGGAGGCGGCGGCGCGGGCGGCGGCGCCAGGACGTCCGGGGCCGGTCAGGCAGGCGGCGCGGGCGGACTTCATGGCGCCGGCGGCGGCGGCGGCGGCGCGGGCGTGACGGCGGCGGGCGCAGGCGGCGCAGGCGCGGCCGGCGTGGTCTGGCTGACGGCGGTGGGGTGAGCGCCATGATCCGACGCCTGCATCGCATCATCGACGCCGAGGACGCCCTGTCGCTCGGCGAACTGGAGCCGCTGTTGGACGAGGAGGCCTGGGCCGCGCCCGATCGCCTCTCGGCCGACGACTGTTTCGACCACCTGGGCGGCGACTGGCGAAGCTCGGCCGCGCCCGATGACCCGGAGGACGGGCAATGACGTCTGAATATCACGATAAACCGGCCGCGCGCCCGCAGGAGCTGGCAGAGGGCCGCTGGCTGTGGCGGCGCCTCTATGTCTATGCCGCCAGCCTGGCGCTGTGGCTGCTGTTGCGGCTGGCGGTGACGCGGGCGGCGGCGAACGACCTGCCGCGCATCGCCGAGGGGCTGATGGGGCTGATGGCCCTGATGTTGCTGCTGTATCTGGTGGCGCCCAGCGCCCAGCAGATCGTCAATCTGGCGCGACTGCGCGCGGGCGGGAAGCCATGAGCTTCCGTCTGTCGCAACGCTCGCGCGAGCGGTTGAAGGGCGTCCATCCCGATCTGGTCGCCGTGGTCGAGGGGGCCATCCTGCTGACGCCGGTGGACTTCATGGTCACGGAGGGGCTGCGGACGCCCGCGCGCCAGGCGGAACTGGTGCGAGCCGGGGCCAGCCAGACGCTGAACTCGCGGCACCTGACCGGCCATGCGGTCGACGTGGCGGCCTGGGTCGACGGCGGGGTGCGCTGGGACTGGCCGCTGTATCCACGCATCGCCGGGGCGTTCAAGGAAGCGGCTGCGGCTGCGAGCGCGCCGCTGATCTGGGGCGGAGACTGGCCGCGCCTGCGCGACGGGCCGCATTTCGAACTGGATCGGAGGGCCTATCCATGATGGGCCGTTTCCTGCGGATTCTGACGCCGCTCGGCTGGTGGGCGACGGTGCTGGCGGCGGGCCTGTTGTTGCTGATCGTCGGGCGGGGGTTGGGCTTGCGCTGGGATCCGCTGCACCTCCAGGCGCGTCGGCTGGAGGCGGCCCAGCAACGCCTCGATCGGGCGCAGACCGAGGCGTCCGCCCGAAGTCTGGAGGCCGCCGCACGCGCTCGCCAGCTCGAGGATCTCGACGCCTTTCACCGCAACGCCCAGGCCGTGACGCAGGCGACCGTCGCGGCTGAAATCCGAGCGAGGACCGCTGATGGTGCTGATACGCCCCTGGACCCTGATCGCGCTCGGCGTCTGCGCGAGCATGACCGCGAACTGTGCCGCCTCGCGCCCGTCTTCGCCGGTTGCGCCGCCCCGGCTGATCCTGGCTGAGGCGGCGACGCAGCCCTGTGAACTGGCCATGCTGCCCGAGCGTCCGACGGCGGCGGATCTGGAGGCGGCCTATGTGCGGCGCGGCGCGCAGGTGGCGGCGTGCGACGCCGCTCGGCGCCTGGCTGTGGAGACGCTGAAGGCCGAACGCGATTTGATCGACGCCTGGGCGCATGGGCGAAAGGAAGCTGGGCCGATATTGCCGGGCGACTAGGCAAAAAGCGCCGAGCTGCCGGGTGAATGGGCAAATATTGCCGGGTTCGGCGGCATGGTTTCCAAAATCTAACGCTGAAAAATCAAGGCTGTGCGTTCGAGGTGGGTCTGGCGCCGCCTGGCCCGCTCCTTGCGGTCATGGCCTGCGAGCAGAAAGCTCCCGGCAGCCAAAACGGCGTCGGACATCGTCGAAGACAAAGGACAGCCAAAATGGCTAACAGCATCAACACCAATGCTGGCGCTCTCATCGCCCTGCAGAATCTGAACGCGACGAATCGTGACCTGAACGTCGCGCAAAACCGCGTGAACACGGGTCTGAAGGTCTCCACGGCCAAGGACAACGGCGCGATCTTCGCCATCGCCACCGCACAGCGCGCTGAAATGGGCGCTCTGGACTCGGTGAAGCAGTCCATCCAGCGCGGTCAATCGATCGTCGACGTGGCCCTGGCCGCCGGCGAGACCATCACCAAGGCCCTGGAAGAACAAAAGAGCCTGGCGGTCGCCATCGCCTCTTCGACCGGCGCGGCTCAAACGGCCTACCTGGCCGACTACAACGCCCTGGGCGGTGAAATCACCAAGGCCCTGGCCGGCGCGACCTTCGACGGCGTGAACCTGTTCTCCAACACCACGCAGCAGTCGGTTCTGACCAGCACCTCGGGCGCGACGCAGGACATCGGCACGGGCGCGGCGATCACCGTCGCCACCACGGCTACGCTGACGGCTCCGGCCGACGCCACGGCCGCGCAAGCCGCGATCACGGCCGTCGACACCGCCATCAGCGGCTTCACCGCCGAACTCGGCAAGCTGGGCACCCAGTCGAAGTCGATGGAGCGTCAACTGACCTTCGTCAGCAAGATGCAGGACTCGCTTGAAGTCGGCATCGGCAACCTGGTCGACGCCGACCTGGCCAAGGAAAGCGCCCGCCTGACGGCTCTGCAGACCAAGCAGCAGCTGGGCGTGCAGGCGCTGTCGATCGCGAACCAGTCCAGCTCGATCCTGCTGGGCCTGTTCCGCTAACGCTGAAGGCGGCGGTTGAAGCCGCCGCCTGACCACCTCTCGCTACCGAGCAGAATGCTCACCGACGCCAAAACGGCGTCGGCCATCGTCTGAAGACAAAGGACAGCCAAAATGGCTAACAGCATCAACACCAATGCGGGCGCGCTCATCGCCCTGCAAAACCTGAACGCGACGAACCGCGACCTCAACGTCACGCAAAACCGCGTCAACACCGGCCTGAAGGTCTCCACGGCCAAGGACAATGGCGCGATCTTCGCCATCGCCACGTCGCAGCGCGCTGAAATGGGCGCTCTGGACTCGGTGAAGCAGTCGATCCAGCGCGGTCAGTCGATCGTCGACGTGGCTCTGGCCGCGGGCGAGATCGTCACCAAGGCTCTGGAAGAACAGAAGGGTCTGGCGGTCGCCATCGCTTCGTCGACCGGCGACGCCCAAACGGCCTATCTGGCTGACTTCAACGCCCTGGGCAATGAAATCACCAAGGCTCTGGGCGGCGCCAGCTTCGACGGCGTGAACCTGTTCAAGGCCAACGCCGCGGCTGTCGACGTCCGCACCGGCACGGGCGCGGGCGACACCTTCACCGTGAAGGCGATCGCCGGCGCTGACACCGCCGTGGCCACCGCCGGCGGCGCGGCGACCGTGGCCACCGCCACGACCGCTGCGGTCGAGGGCGCCATCACGGCCTTCACCGCCGTGTTGGGCGACCTGGGCACCAAGTCCAAGTCGATGGATCGCCAGCTGACCTTCGTCAGCAAGATGCAGGACTCGCTTGAAGTCGGCATCGGCAACCTGGTCGACGCCGACCTGGCCAAGGAAAGCGCCCGCCTGACGGCTCTGCAGACCAAGCAGCAGCTGGGCGTGCAGGCGCTGTCGATCGCGAACCAGTCCAGCTCGATCCTGCTGGGTCTGTTCCGCTAATCCGACGCGGTTAGGGAAGGGGCGGGCCGCTGGGTTCGCCCCTTTCTCGCGTCGTTGAGACGGGAGGCGCGGCAGGTCCGCGCAGAGGGATATGGCTGACAATGTCGCAGGAGTTTCCAGCGTAACCTATCTGGACCGCGAGCCGCAGGGCGCCGTGCTCGAGACGAAACCCGCTGTTCAGGCGTCGCAGAGCGCAGCCGATGACGCCGGCCGCTACCGGTTGACGATCGAGCGCGAGTCGACGGGCTATGTCTACAAGACTCTGGATCGCGTGACGGGAGAGGTGATCCGCCAGTTTCCCCGCGAGGAAGTGCTGAAACTGCGCCAGAGCCCAGCCTACGACGTCGGGAAGATCATCAAGACCGAAGCCTGATCCGCGCGTCCCAAGCAATGAAACGCCCCTCGGCATGGCCGGGCGGCGTTAACAGGCGTTGCGACGGCGTTAACCATACGCTCAGGAATCAGCGTCATTAATGCTCGCCAGAATCGGATCTGAGGCGAGAAAGCCATGAGCAACAGCGTAATCACCAATGCGTCGGCGCTTGTCGCGCTTCAGAACCTGAATGCCACCAACTCCAAGCTGGCGGCGACTCAGAGCCGGGTGAACACGGGCCTGAAGGTGCAGGGCGCCAAGGACAACGCCGCGACCTGGGCTATCGCCCAGAACCAGCGCGCTGACATGAGCGCGCTCGAATCGGTCAAGACCAGCCTCAACCGCGCCACCTCCTTGGCGGACGTCGCCCTGGCCGCAGGGCAGCAGATTTCCGATATCCTGGTCGAGTTGCGCCAGAAGGCGACCGCCGCGGCCGATCCTTCGGCGTCGGCGGCGACGCGCAAGGCCTATGACGATGAGTTTCAGGCTCTGCTGACATCGCTGGGATCGTTTGCGGCCAACGCTTCTTTTGACGGCGAGAACATTCTCGACGGCAGCTCGACCACGGCGCTGGATTTCCTCGCCAACGCCGACGCCTCTGAAACGATTTCGATGAATCGTCAGAATCTGACTCTGGCCGGGCTCTCGTTGACCGGGCTGGACCTGACGACCGAAACCAATGCAACCGCTGGCCTGACGGCCATCGAGGCGGCCTTGACCGACGCCAACGCCAAGCTCGCCGAGCTGGGCGCTCAATCCAAGCAGATCGAGAAGCACACCCAGTTCGTCACCAAGCTGATGGATTCGCTGGAAGTCGGCGTCGGCAACCTGGTCGATGCGGACATGGCGCGCGAAAGCGCGCGACTGCAGGCCCTGCAGGTTCAGCAGCAACTGGGCGCTCAGGCGCTGTCGATCGCCAACCAGGCGCCGCAGATCATCCTGTCGCTGTTCAAGGGCTGATCGCGGCTCTAGCCCAGCCGTCGCTGCGCGCCGTGTCCTAGCGACAGGGGAGGCGGCCGACGGCGGGTCGGTCGAGGGATCAGGCCGTAGAGGCTCATCAGCCTCGTCAATATCCAGCGCACGCGTGACATGGTCGGTCTCACCTCGGCTGTGGCGAGGCGAAAAACGGAGGTGTTCGGCGCGCGGTTCCTGGCGACTGTTAAACAGTTCGTTACCGTGGCGGGCGATGCTGACGGGCGGAGGTTTGCTTGGCGGCCATCAACAACAGTTATCTGCTGGGTCTTTTCGGCGCCGGAGCGGGTCTCGGCGGCCTGCCATCGGCCGCGCCTGCGGCCAAGCCCAAGACCCAGCCGACGGCGCCCTGGAGCCTGGACGCCAAGGAGAAGCCGAGCCAATCGGAGCTGCTGCGCTCGGCGCTGAGCGGACGCAAGCTCGTCAACGAAGAAAACGCGGTGCTCGATATCAAGGGCGCCTCTTCGAGCGACTATCGCAAGATCTTCGCCCTGTATCAGGGGCTGACGATGCTGGAGGCCCTGACCACGCGGGCGGGCGAGCGCAATGTGGGACGACTGGAGTCCGATCAGTTGTCTCGGCGCTTCGCCTCGGGCATGGCGGAAGTGACGGACTTTCTGGCCTCGGCCCAGTTCGACGGCGTGCGGATCGTTCAGGGCGTTTCGGCCTCGCAGAGCCAGTCGACGGCGGCCGTCGCCCGCGACAGCTCCAAATATCTGACCGGCCCGATTCATGACGGCGCCCTGACCGACGAGGTCGCCGCCTTCCAGGGCGATGTGCGTTTCGGCGTGACGGCGAAGACGATCGCGGGCAGCCAGACGGTCGCCATCGACCTGGCCGAGATGGGGTCGACGCCGCGCACGATGGATGCGGTGCTGGAGCACATCAACGGCAAGCTGGAGGCGGCGGGCGTGCAGACCCGCATTCACCGCCAGATGATCGAGGCCGAGCCGCGGACCGTGAAGGTCGGCGACAAGACCATCACCTTGCCCGCCGGGCCGACGCGCTGGGGACTGACGGTCAGCGGAACCCCGGCGGAGACGATCAGCTTCGTTCCCGCAGAGGCGCGGGATTCGATCCAGGTGGTGCAGGGCGTCGGGACCAAGGGCGGTCACGAAGTGCTGAAGTTCGACCCGGACGGCAATCCGGTCGCCGGCGCGGGCGGCGAGAGCTTCTGGGTCGAGGGCCGCAGCGGCGTCTCCAACCTGCCGGACGGCGTAGAGACGGTGCGCGCCAGCGCTGCGGGGCCGGACGGCTCCATGTGGATCGTGGCCGACGTCAGCGCCGGCTCTTCCACGCAGCCGATCAAGGGCCAGGCCGACGTCGTCCTGATGAAGCTGGATTCGGCGGGCAATGTGGTGGTCAGCCGGGCGTTGGGCGCGGCCTCCAAGGCCAGCGGCTACGCCATCGCCGTGGATGCGGACGGACGGGTGGCGGTCGCCGGCTCAGTGGTCGGCGCCTTGGTTCCTGGCGAGGCCGGAGCTTCGGCCACGACGGCGGACAGCTTCGTCACCGTTTTCGACGCCGACGGCCGCGAGCAGTGGACCCAGAGGCGCGGCGCCAGGGCCGAGGATGAGGCCACGGCCGTCTCCTTCGGCGCGGACGGCCGGGTCTATGTGGCGGGACGGGCCAAGTCGGCCATGCCGGGCGCGCTGGCCGTGGGCGGCTGGGACGGCTACGTCCAGGCCTTCAGCGAAAGCCAGATCCACAGCCTGGCGCCGATCAAGGCGACCGCGACGGGCGCGGCCCAGTTCGGCACGGCGGGAGACGACAACGTCCAGGCCATGACCGTCGACGGCGATAATCTCTACACGGCGGGGGTCGAGAACGGCGCCTTCGTGCTGCGTCACTTCCGCGTCGGTCCGACCGGGGCGCCTGAGTTGCTGAGCGTGCGGAACCTAGGCGCGTCCTCGGGCGGCGAGATCGCCGGTCTGGCGGTGGCGAACGGGCGGCTGATCGTGTCGGGGGCGACGGGCAACGGCGCCCTGAACGCGGGTCAGGTCGCCAACGCCCACGCGGGCGGGCAGGACGCCTTCGTCGCCAGCTTGTCCACGGACCTGACCGCTTCGGGCGCCGATCGGCTGACCTATTACGGCGGGGAGGGCGACGACACGGCCGCCGACGTCAAGGTGCACGACGGCAAGGTCTGGCTCACGGGCGTTTCGGACCGCCCTGTCGGCGCCAAGAAGGACGACCCCACGCGCGGCTATCTGGCGCGGCTGGACGCTCAGACCGGCCAGGTGGAATGGAGCCAGAGCTGGACGGCGGCCGAAGGACAGGCCAAGCCGCTGGCCCTGACGGTTTCGTCTGGCGGCGCCAGCGTTCTGGACCGGCTGGGCCTGCCGCAGGGCGAGATTGATCAGAGCGATTCCAAGGCCCTGGTGGACGCTACGGCTGTGCGCGCCGGCGACCGCTTCTATGTGCAGAATCCCGCGACCGGGCGGCAGACGGCCGTGAGCATCGAGGCGAAGGACACGCTACAGTCCCTGGCGCGCAAGATCGAACTAGCCTCGGGCCGCCATCTCAAGGTCACGATCAAGACGGACCGGGACTATCTGACGGGCATGGACGGCGACACGCGCGTGACCAGCGGCGGCGTCCAGCGTCTGTCGATCACCAGCGCCGACGGGCGGGCCGGCGCCGTGCTGATCCCCGGCGAAGGGGGGCGCGACGCCCTGGCGGGGCTGGGTCTGACGCCCGGCTTCATCGGCAAGTCGGCGGACGACAAGAAGAAGACCTTCGGGGTCAACCTGTCGCCGTTGCTCAACCTGTCCGGCGCCGAGGCCATCGCCAAGTCCAAGGATCAGGTGCAACTGGCGATCAAGGCCATGCGCGACGCCTATCGCGCCCTGTCGCCCGAAGCGTCCAAGCCGCCGGTCACGGGGCAGGCGCCGGCCTATCTGCAGGCTCAACTGGCCAACTATCAGGCTGCACTGGCGCGACTCACAGGCTAAGCCGGGGTGAACGGCGCTTTCGGTTGACGGCCGTGGGGCGGACGGGGTTAGTGGGGCCTTCGTTAGCGTTGAGAGCTGCATGGCCCTTTCCAAAGACAATCGCACGGTCCTGATCGTCGGCGCCGGCCTGGCCGTCGTCGGCGCGGTGGCGGCCGCCCTGGTGTTCAGCGGCGGGCGCGACGGACCTGTCGAGGCGCCGCCGGCGTCCAAGGGCGGACTGACCATCGACGTCGCCGAGGCCCCGACCCTGGAGCCGACGCGCGAGCTGCGTTGCTTCGTCAACGGACAGTTCGTCGGCCTGGCCACCCTGGCCGATTGCGCCCAGAAGAACGGCGTGGCCACCAGCGCCCTGGATGTCGGCCTGGATTCGACCGGCTCCCTGGTCGCAGCGCCGACCGCCTCTTTCGCGCCCCCGCCTGAAGCGCCCGTCGTGACGATGGCCGACGCCGCGCCTGTGGGGCAGCCCAGCGCCGCCGACGCCGCACGCCCTGCGGCCGCCGCATCGGGCACGGCCTGTCTGCGCCACACGGGCTCTGAATGGCGGCAGGTGTCGGGCAATATGAGCCTGGGCGCCTGCGTTCAGGCCCTCTACGCCGGAACCTGCGTGCGACCGGGCGACGCCCAGTACGGCCGCTGGGGCGACACCACCCTGCGTCTAGTGCCGCGCCGCGTCGAGCAGTCCAGCGACAACAACCGCTTCCGCACCCTGGCCCAGCAGGACCGCAACTGTCAGTTCCCGGAGCTGTGACGAAGGTGCGTGTTCTGACCTCTGGATTGGCCGTCGTGCTCGGCTCGGCCGCCCTGGCGGCCTGCGGCGCGCCTCAGCTCAAGGCGCCGACCGACAAGGGCGTCTGCTATCACGTCGGCGAACTGGCCAGCGACGCGCCCCGCTTCAACGTGGTGGCGCGCGATCAGCCGCAGATCGAGTTCTGCGCCGCGCGACTGGAAGAGATGCGCCTGAAATTCCTGAGCCTGGGCGGCAGCAACAATGAGATGGTCGGCGCCTATCAGGGCCAGTTCATCTTCATCGACCGCACGGGCGTCAAATTCAGCAAGAGCCTGGACGGCGCGCGGTTCTTCGCCCTGGCGCGGACCGGCGACGGCCGTCTGGCCATTCCGGGGGCCATCCAGCGCCGGATCGACGGACGCCCCGTGGCGGTGGCGCCCAACTAATCCACCCTGAATGGGGTGAACGAAACTAGAACATTTCGTCCGTTTCGGTTAAGGAGCGGACGACAAGACGAATAAAAGGACATCGGTCATGGCGGGCAGCGTCAACAAGGTCATTCTGGTCGGCAACCTGGGTCGCGACCCGGAAATCCGCTCGCTGAACAACGGCGATCGCGTCGCCAACCTGCGTATCGCCACCTCGGAAACCTGGCGCGACAAGGCCACGGGCGAGCGCAAGGAAAAGACCGAGTGGCACTCGGTCGTCATCTTCAACGACAACATCGTCAAGGTGGCTGAGAACTATTTGAAGAAGGGCTCGACCGTTTACGTCGAAGGCTCGCTGCAGACCCGCAAATGGACCGATCAGCAGGGCGTCGAGAAGTACTCGACCGAGATCGTCATTCAGCGTTTCAACGGCCAGCTGACCATGCTGGGCGGCCGCGGCGACAGCCAGGGCGGCGGCGGTGATCGCGGCGGCTACGGCGGCGGCGGTCGCGACGACGACTATTCCTCGGGCTTCTCGACGGGCGGCGCCAACAAGCCCTCGGGTCCGAAGGAAAGCTACGACCTGAACGACGACATTCCGTTCTAAGGTTCGTTCAGCGGAATATGAAGGCCGCGCCTCTGCTGGGGGCGCGGCCTTTTTCAATGAAGGATCAGCGCGCGAAGCGGCCCTTCTCGGCGGTTTCGGTCAGGGCTTGGCGGACGGCGGCGGTCAGTTCGTCCATGGTCTGCACCTGGCGCACGCCATAGGCGCGGGCGGTGATGTCGACGTTGCCCTTGCGCCAGAAGCCCTCGGGGGCCAGCACGATCAGCTTTCCGCCGCGCGCGTGCAGGCCCATTTCCAGCAGGCTGATCGGGCTTTGCGTGCCGGGCGCGAAATACATGACGATGACGTCGGCGCTTTCCAGGGCGGCCAGCTCCCACTCGACCTGGCGGCGAAACTCGGGCTCGTCCGCCTCGGGCGCCAGGCGGGGTTCCAGTCGGGGCGGCGGGGGTTCAGCACGGTGACGTCCATGTCGCCCAGGGCCTGCGTCAGCGCCGCCTGCCAGTCCGGCGCGCCGCCCATGTCGATGCTGCCGCCCAGGAAGACGCGCGGCCGAGCGTCGTCGATCGGCAGAGGCTGGGGCGAGACGACGACCGTCGGCTCGGCCATGGCGGGCGCGGCGGCGACGCAGGCGGTCAGGACAGCGAGGGCGGACAGCAGCGCAGAGGTCTTCATCGCGTCTCTATAGCCGGTTCGCACGGGCGGAGCAGGGGGCGCGGACGGGTAACCTGCGGTCATGCTTCGTGAGAGGCCAATCGTCGCGCCCTGTGGCAAGCATGGGGGCGTGTCCAGTTCCTCCTCCTCCCCGCACGCGCTGACGCCGCTCGAGATCGCCGCCATCGTGGCCGTTCTGGTCATCTGGGGGGTGAACAACGCCGCCGCCAAGGTCGCCACCGAGGTGCTGCCGCCGCTGATGACGGGGGCGCTGCGCTTCGCCATCGCCGCCGCCTGCCTGGTCTGGTTCGTGCGGCCGCCGTTTCCGAACTGGAAGAGCCTGCTCATCATCGCCGTGGTGGGCGGGCCGATCCACTACGGTCTGATCTACCTGGCCTTCTGGCTGGCTCATGACGTCAGCCCGGTGACGGTGGCGACCCAGCTGTGGATTCCGCTGACGTCCCTGTTCGCCTTCCTGTTGCTGGGCGAGCGGATTTCGCGGATGGCGACGGTCGGCCTGGTGATCGCCTTCATGGGCGTGGCCTGGATGACGCTGGACCCCCACGCCTTGCAGGACTGGAAGGCTATTCTGGTCGGGGCGCTGGGCGCCTCGGCCTGGGCGCTGACGACGGTGATCGCGCGCCGCACGACCTCGATCCCGCCGCTGAAGATGCAGGGGCTGCTGGCGCTGATGGCCTTGCCGGCTCTGACGCTGGGGTCGGCCCTGTTCGAGACGGGCCAGTGGGAGGCTGCCAAGGCGGCGACGCCGCTGGTGTGGGGCACCCTGATCTGGGCGGGGGTGATTTCGTCCGTGTTCGCGACCAGTCTGATGTTCTGGCTGGTGCAGAGGCGCGAGGCCGGGCGGGTGACGCCCTATCTGCTGGGCTCGCCCCTGGTGTCGATCCTGATCGGCGGCCTGTTCATGGGCGACGTGCTGACACCGCAGATCCTGACCGGCGTGGCGATCGCCCTGGCGGGGGTGGTCACGGTGGCCCTGGGGGAGCGCGGCTTGCGCGCCGGCGCTCCCGCCAAGGTTTAGGCGGCTTACTGCGCCTTGATGACCGCGCAGGCCACGCGGTCGCCCGCGCCGCCGATTGGCTGGCTGGAGTGATCGTCGGCGTTGGCGTGGATCACCAGGGCCGAGCCGTCGGCGTCCAGCAGCCACTGGCCGGGGCCGTTCTGCGACAGGCGGGCGTGGCTGGTGAAGACCTCGGCGTTCACGGCGCCGCTGGCGTCGGCGAAGACGTTGGGCAGGTCGCCGTCATCGGGGCCTTCAGAGTTCAGCAGGCCGTGGGGCTTCTTGGGATCGCCGTGGTTGATGTGAGCGCCGGCCGAGGTGAAGGGCGCCTCGCACTGGCCCGTGGCGTGGATGTGGATGCCGTGCCAGCCGGGCGTCAGGCCCGTGGCCTCGACCTTGATCAGCAGGCCGGTCGCGCCCTGCGTCAGGGTGGCCTTGCCGATGTCGGCGCCCTGGCCGTTGATGATGGCGACCTGAGAGGTTTGACCCGGCGTAGCGCGCATCATGGCCATGTGGGCGGCGTGCTGATCCGGCGTATGGCCTGCATGGCCCGCATGTTGTTGAGCCGACGCGGCGCCTGCGGCGAGGGCGATCGCCAGAACGCCGGGCGCGATGAAGGCGGTTGGTGTCAAGCGCATGAATTTCCTGTCCTTTTACACGCGGGGATTTCAGCGGCGTTTCTTTGCCACCACGGCCCCCTGATGATAGAAACCTGAATAGCGGATCACGTTCCGATTCCGGCCATCTAAAGCCTGATTTCCTTGACCGACGACAGCTACCAAAACGCCGCCCCCATGGCGCCGGGCGATATTTCGACCATCACCATCGAGGATGAGCTGAAACGCTCCTATCTCGACTACGCCATGAGCGTGATCGTCAGCCGGGCCCTGCCGGACGCGCGCGACGGTCTGAAGCCGGTGCATCGTCGCATCCTCTATTCAATGCACGATCTGAATATGACGCCGGAGCGCGCCTATTCGAAGTGCGCCCGCGTGGTCGGCGACGTGCTGGGCCGGTTCCACCCGCACGGCGACGCCTCGGTCTACATGGCCCTGGTCCGCATGGCCCAGGACTTCTCTATGGGGCTGATGCTGGTCGACGGCCAGGGCAACTTCGGCTCGGTCGACGGCGATATGCCGGCCTCCATGCGTTACACCGAGGCCAAGATGGCCCCGGCCGCCGTGGCCCTGCTGACTGACATCGACAAGGACACGGTCGATTTCCAGCCGAACTACGACGAGAAGGAGCTGGAGCCCGTCGTCCTGCCGGCGCGGATTCCGAACCTGCTGGTCAACGGCGCGGGCGGCATCGCCGTCGGCATGGCGACCAACATCCCGCCGCACAACCTGCGTGAAGTGATCGACGCCGCGGTCGCCCTGCTGGACGACCCGGACGTGTCGGACGACGCCCTGCTGGACATCGTGCCGGGGCCGGACTTCCCCACTGGCGGCGAGATCATGGGCCGCACGGCCCCGCGCAACGCCCTGCGCGACGGGCGCGGCTCGGTCATCGTGCGCGGCAAGGCGTCGATTGAAGAGATCCGCAAGGATCGCGACGCCATCATCATCACCGAACTGCCGTTCCAGGTGAACAAGCAGACCCTGATCGAGCGCATCGCCGAAATGGTGCGCGAGAAGCGTCTGGAAGGCATCGCCGACGTTCGCGACGAGTCCGACCGTCTGGGCATGCGCATCGTCATCGAGCTGAAGCGCGACGCTTCGGGCGATGTGATCCTGAACCAGCTGTATCGCTATACGGCGCTGCAATCCTCGTTCGGCGTCAACATGCTGGCGCTGAACCACGGCCGCCCCGAGCAGATGGGCCTGCGCAAGCTGCTGGAGCTCTTCCTTGACTTCCGTGAGGAAGTGGTGGTCCGCCGGGTCAAGTTCGAACTGGCCAAGGCCCGTGATCGCGGCCACGTCCTGGTCGGTCTGGCCGTCGCCGTCGCCAACATCGACGAGGTGATCCACATCATCCGCAGCTCGGCCGATCCGGCCGAGGCGCGCGAGCGGCTGCAGGCCAAGGCCTGGCCGGTCGGGGATATGATGGCCCTGGTCGAGCTGATCGCCGACCCGCGCACTGTCCTGGTCGAGGGCGACAAGATCCGCCTGACCGATGAACAGGCCCGCGCCATCCTGGCCCTGACGCTGTCGCGTCTGACGGGTCTGGGCCGCGACGACATCTTCGGCGAGGCGCGCACGCTGGCCGACACCATCCAGGGCCACCTGACCATCCTGTCGGATCGCAAGAACGTCCTGGCCATCATCCGCGAAGACCTGCTGCTGGTGAAGGATCAGTTCGGCGTCGATCGCCGCACCCTCATTGGCGAGGGCGACGCCGAGATGGAGGACGAAGACCTGATCCCGCGCGAGGACATGGTCGTGACCGTGACCCACTCGGGCTACGTCAAGCGCGTGGCGCTGAACGCCTATCGGACCCAGCATCGCGGCGGCAAGGGCCGCAGCGGCATGGCGATGAAGGATGAGGACGTCGTCACCAGCGTCTTCAGCGCCTCGACCCACACGCCGGTCCTGTTCTTCGCCACCAACGGCAAGGCCTATAAGCTGAAGACCTGGCGCCTGCCGCTGGGCAATCCGCAGTCGCGCGGCAAGGCCTTCGTCAACCTGCTCCCGATCGAGCCGGGCGACAGCATCATGAACGTGCTGCCCCTGCCGGAAGACGAAACGACCTGGGGCGACTACGACATCATGTTCGCCACCCAGTCGGGCGACGTGCGCCGCAACAAGCTCAGCGACTTCGCTACGGTGAACCGCGCGGGCAAGATCGCCATGAAGCTGGAAGACGGCGACGGCATGGTCGGCGTCGGCCTGTGCACGGCCGAGGACGACGTGCTGCTGACGACCGCCCTGGGCCGGGCCATCCGCTTCAAGGCCGACGACGTGCGCGTGTTCAAGGGCCGCGACTCCACCGGCGTGCGGGGCATCCGCCTGCAGGACGGCGATACGGTCATCTCCATGGCCATCTTGGGCCGTGTGGACGCGACGCCGGAAGAGCGCGCCGCCTATGTCAAACACGCCAACGCCATGCGTAAGGCGCTGGCTGGCGCAGACGCGGAAGAGGATGTCGTCACGGTCGAGGCCGATGACGAAGAGGCCGGCGACGCCGCCCTGTCCGTCGAGCGCATCGCGGAACTGGGCGCGGCCGAGCAGTTCATCCTGACGGTCACGGAAACCGGCTTCGGCAAGCGGTCCTCGGCTTATGAGTATCGCCGCACGGGTCGCGGCGGGCAGGGGCTGACGGCGCACGGCCTGGGCGGTCGCGCGGGCACGCGCCTGGCCGCCGCCTTCCCGGTCGAGGAGTCGGACGACCTGATGCTGGTCACGGACGGCGGCCAGATGATCCGCACCCCGGTCAGCCAGGTCCGCATCGTCGGCCGCTCCAGCCAGGGCGTGACCATCTTCCGCACCGGCAAGGACGAGAAGGTCGTCTCGGTCGAGCGTCTGGCCGATTCCGGCGGCGACGATGAAGACGGCGACGTCAACGAGACGTCGACCGACGAGGACGGCGAGGCCTGATCCTGCATGGCCGTCGTTCCTGAACTCTGGATCGACGGCCAACCTGCGGGGGTTGAGGATCTGGGCCGCCAGGCCTTGTTCAACTACGGCGCCCTGACCTCTTTCCGCGTGGAGGGGGGCGGGGTGCGCGGGCTGGATCGGCACCTGGGCCGCCTCAACCGTGCGGCGGTCGAACTGTTCGGTGAAGCTGTCGCCAAAGATCGCCTGCGCGATCAGATGCGGACGGCGCTGGCCGGGCGAGATGAGGCCTGGCTGCGCATCAGCCTGTTTTCAAATGAGCTTTCCCTGCGTCAGCCGCACTGGATCGGTGCGCCGCAGGTGATGATCAGCGTCTCGGCCCCGCCGTCGCCCTTGCCGCACGGGGTCCGCCTGCAGAGCCAGGTCTATGCCCGCGAGGCGCCGCATCTGAAGCACGTCGCCACGATGGGCCTGTTGCGGGCGCGGCGCATGGCGCGGCTGGCGGGTTTCGACGACGCCCTGTTCACCGACGCCGAGGGCCGGATTTCCGAGGGCTCGCTGTGGAATGTCGGCTTCATCGAGGGCGAGACGGTGGTCTGGCCCGAGGCGCCCATGCTGGACGGGGTGGCGCAGGCCCTGATCCGCGAGGCGCTGGACCGCGCCGGATCGCCGCAGCGGACCGAGGTCGTGCGCCTGTCGGACCTGCCCCGGTTTGACGGCGCCTTCCTGTGCAACAGCGCCACGCCCGCGGCGGAAATCGCGGCTGTCGACGGCCATGTCTTCGCCGGCGCGACGGATGCGGTGCAGCAGATAGGCGCCCTTTGGCGATCACAGCCGCGTCAGAAAATCTAGGCCGTTCATTTCGCACCTGCTAAACGGGCCCAAACGATGGGGAGGCCGCCGGCCATGCGTATCGGACTTTATCCGGGCACCTTCGATCCGGTCACCAACGGTCATCTCGATATCATCGGGCGGGCGGTCAAGCTGGTGGACCGGCTGGTCATCGGCGTCGCCAAGAACGACGACAAGGGTCCGTTGTTCTCGACCGCCGAGCGGGTCGAGATGCTCAAGGCCGAGGTGGCGCGCTTCAACGCCGACATTGAGGTGCGGCCTTTTTCCAGCCTGCTGATGCATTTCGCCGAGGAACTGGACGCCAGCGTCATCATACGCGGCCTGCGCGCCGTCGCCGATTTCGAGTATGAGTTCCAGATGACGGCGATGAATCAGCGCCTCAACAGCGACATAGAGACGGTGTTCCTGATGGCCGATCCGCGGCATCAGGCCATCGCTTCGCGACTGGTGAAGGAAATCGCCCGGCTGGACGGCCGGATCGACAGCTTCGTCAGCCCGGCGGTCGCCGCGAGCGTGTTGGCCAAGGTCAAGAAGGGTTGAGGTCGGGTTTGAAGATCAAGTCTGTGATGGCGCTGGCGGCGGGCCTGGCCCTGCTGGCCGGTGGAGCGATGGCCCAGTCGGGCGCTCAGTCGGGCGATTGGCGCACTGTGGCGCCCGAGAACCTGTGGGTGATCGACACGGCCAAGGGCCGCATCCTGGTGGAGCTGGAGCCGCGCGCGGCGCCGAACCATGTTGAGCGCATCCGCACCCTGACCAATCAGGGCTTCTATGACGGGCTGAAATTCCACCGCGTCATTCCGAACTTCATGGCCCAGACCGGCGACCCTCAGGGCACCGGCGCGGGCGGCAGCGAACTTCCGGACCTGAAGGGCGAGTTCACCTTCCGTCGCGGCCGCGACAGCGGCTTCGCCCCGGTCGAGAACAGCGGGCCGGGCCTGCGCGGCATCATGGGCTCCATCCCGGTGGTGACGCAGCCCGACGCCCAGATGTTCGTCACGGCGGACTTCAAGACCTCGGCCCAGGGGCTGTTCTGCCCCGGCGTGGCGGGCATGGCGCGCGCCGGCTCGCCTGACAGCGCCAACAGCCAATTCTATCTGATGATGGGCCAGAACGACAATCTGAACGGCGCCTACACGGTCTTCGGCCGGGTCGTTCAGGGCCTGGACGTGGTCAAGGCGCTCAAGGCGGGCAACGACGCCAACGACGGGGCCGTCGGTCCCGACGCCGACGTCATGACGCGGGCGCGTCTGGCCTCGTCCATGCCGGAGGCCGAGCGGCCGACGATCCGCGTGGCTGTGCCCGGCTCTGCGCCGTTCAACGCCGCCGTCGAGGCGGCGCGGGCTGAGAAGGGCGCGTCCTTCGGCATCTGCGACGTCCAGCCGCCGGTTCAGGGCAGCTGAAGGCGATCATCCACGCCAGGGGAGGGGCGCGGAACATGAGGCACCAACTTCGGATGACCGGGGCGGCGCTGATGGCCGCCCTGATGGCGAGCGCGGCGACGGCCCAGGACGCGGCGCCGGCGCCCAGCGACGCTGCGCCTCGTGAGGCGGCCCCGGCGATCGCCGCCGGCGACTGGCGCGTGGTGGCGCCGGACAATCTGCTGGTCATCGACACCAGCAAGGGCCGCATCCTGGTGGAGATGACGCCCGAGGCCGCGCCCGGCCATGTCGCGCGCATGCGTCTGCTGGCCAAGGCGGGCTTTTATGACGGTTTGAACTGGCATCGGGTCATCGACGCCTTCATGGCCCAGACGGGCGATCCCCTGGGCACAGGCGAGGGCCAGAGCTGGCATCCCGACCTGAAGGCCGAGTTCACCTTCCGCCGTGACGCACAGACGCCCTTCGCCGTCGTGGCTGCGCCTGCGGGCGCCCTGATGGGCTTCGTCCAGTCGCTGCCGGTGCAGACCCAGCCTGACGCCGTGATGAGGACGACGGCGGACGGCAAGGTCCACGCCTGGGGCCTGTATTGTCCCGGCGTCGCGGGCATGGCGCGCGACGATGCGCCCGACAGCGCCAACAGCCAATTCTTCCTGATGCGCCAGCCCTATCCGGCGTTGGACAAGCGTTACACCGTCTGGGGACGGGTGGTGTCGGGCCTGGACGTCGTGCGCGCGTTGAAGTTCAGTCCGAATCCCGACGGCATCGTGAGCGATCCCGACCGCATGACGCGTGTGCGCGTAGCGGGCGATCTGGCCGAAGCCGAGCGACCCACGGTGCGCGTCCTGAGCACGAGCAGCGCCCCGTTCCGCGCCCTGGTCGAAAGCACGCGAACGGCGAGGGGCGCCGACTTCTCGGTTTGCGACATCGACTTGCCGGTCCAGGTGGATTAGCCGCTTCAAAGTCCTTCTCCCCTTGTGGGAGAAGGTGGCAGGCGTCAGCCTGACGGATGAGGGGTTGCTGGACGCTCAACCCATTGTCCGCATAAGGCGTGGCGAGACCCCTCATCCGGCCCTAACGGGCCACCTTCTCCCACAAGGGGAGAAGGGCGATTATTGGCCGCCGCCAGCGCCAGCACCACCGCCGCCCCCCCTGCGACGCCGACGGCGACGCGGCTTCGGTTGCCGGTCTTCGCGCATCTTCTGCAGCAGCAGGCCTTCACGCAGGCCGCGGTCGGCCACGCGCACCCGTTCGCACGGCCAGGCGCGCTGTACGGCTTCCAGGATCGCCGCGCCCGCCAACACCAGGTCGGCGCGGTCCGGCCCGATGCAGTTCTCGGCCGCGCGCCCGACGGGACCGAGAGCGATCAGGCGGTGGGCCGCCTTTTCGCAGTCGCCGCGCGTCATCCAGAGGCCGTCGACCAGATCGCGCTGATAGCGTTTCAGCTCCAGGTGAATCCCGGCCAGGCTGGTGATGGCGCCGGAGGTGCCGACCATATGCCCGCGCCCGGCGCCGACGCGCGTCAGGAAGTCAGGGCCTTCTGGACCGCCCGTAGCGATGGCGGCGCCGAAGTCGGCGACCATGGCCTCATACCATTCGGGCGGGCTGCCATCCGGCTCGGGGTGGCGTTCGGCCAGGCTGACCACGCCCAGCGGCGCTGACATCCACGCTGCGGTTTCGAACCCGCGCGGCCCCTTCATCAGCCAGGACAGTTCCGTCGAGCCGCCGCCGACGTCGATCACCAGCACCGCCTCGGCGCGCGGATCGAACAGGTTGAGACAGCCCGCGACGGACAGGGCGGCTTCCTCGGAGGGATCGATGATCCGAAGCCGCAGGCCGGTGCCGCGCCGCACCCGCTCGACGAAGGCGGGGCCGTTTTCGGCCATGCGGCAGGCCTGGGTGGCGACGGCGGTCAGGCGGTTGGGATCGACGCCCTTGCGCACCAGGCGTTCGGCGCACAGGGCCAGGGCGTCATAGGCCCGGTCCATCGCCCGATCGTCCAGGCGGCCGGTGCGCGACAGGCTCTCGCCAAGGCGCACGATGCGGCTGAAAGAATCCACCACGCGAAAGCCGTCACGCGCTGGGCGCGCGATCAGCAGGCGGCAATTGTTGGTCCCCAGGTCGAGCGCGCCGTAGAGGGGCGCGTCTCGATCGAAAGCACCGCTGTTGCGGGGCCTCCGAGGCAGGGACCGCGTGTCGCGCCGTCCGGGCGCGCCAGGGGTCTCCGGCATGGGCCGAGTTCTCATGTGGGCGGTCCGAAGCGGCGCCCGTCCCCGACAGGTTAAACCGCCCCGGCCGGTCGCGCCAAGCCGTCATCTGCTCGGCGCGCCTTTAGACCCTTAGCGACGGCGCGGGCTGAGGATGTCGCCCAGCCGATCCGGCGTGCCGGGAATCCGCTCCAGGCGCGGGTAGCGCAGGCCGTCGTGATAGTCGAAATCGACGGTGCGGTAGCGGTCGCCGTTCTTGAGCAGCAGACGGATCGGGGCGTCGGTTCCCTTGGCGGCGGTGACGGCGTCGCGCAGCTTCTCGGCCGAGGCGGCGATGTCGTTGACGGCCACAAGCTCCCAGCCCGGCCCGATGTCGGCCTCGAAGGCGCGGCCGCCCCAGCGAATGCCGGTCAGCTTGTTCGACGAGGACAGGGTGAAGCCCAGGGAATACTGGAAGTCGTTGGCCCAGCCCGACTGGATGCGCTTCTCGTCGGCCGTCAGGGTGTCGGTGTAGGTCAGGCGGTAGCCGCCGCGCGCCAGACCATCCAGCGGGGCCTTGGCGTCCGGGCCGTTGGCGTCCAGGCGGGTGCGCAGGAAGGTCGCCCAGTCATGCGGATGGACCGCGTTCAGCGCCGCGACCACGTCGTCGAACGTATAGCCGCGCGGCGCCCAGGAGCCGTCGTCGCCGCCGAAGAAGCCCTTGGCGAAGTCGTCCAGCGACTTCTTCCCGCCCGTCGCTTCGCGGATCAGGGTGTCGGCGTCCAGCCAGATCAGCAGGGCCTCGCGGTAGTAGTCGCCCGTGCCGCGCATCCACGACGAATAGGGGTTCGAGGTGCGATAACCGAGCAGGTTGTGGTTGTTCGCATCCTGCAGCGGGCGCCATTCGCGGCCCGGCTGGTTGTCATAGAAGGCGGCGTTCTCGGCCACG
This sequence comes from Brevundimonas sp. ZS04, assembly GCF_001956865.1. Lineage (NCBI taxonomy): Bacteria > Pseudomonadati > Pseudomonadota > Alphaproteobacteria > Caulobacterales > Caulobacteraceae > Brevundimonas > Brevundimonas sp. ZS04. The sequence goes on along the minus strand of NZ_MTHE01000017.1, from coordinate 18,497 downwards.
GTGACCAGAATGTCTTCCTTGGAGGCCAGGCCCGAGCGGGCGGTCAGCACATCGCCCCAGTATTCCGTCTGACCCTCATAGACCCACAGAAGGGTGTTCTGGGTCGGGATGTTGTGGTTGGCGGTCAGTTCGTCGACCGGGCGCTGGCGCTTGCCGTTCCAGGCGTGGACGAACTCGTGCGGCAAGAGGCCGACGGCCCCCATGCTCTTGCCCCAGTTGGTGAAGAAGTCGGTCGGGACCGAGTTCTCGGACGAGCGATGATGCTCCAGGCCGATGCCGCCCATCTTCGACGTGGCGGCCACCAGGAAATCGTAGCGGTCATAGGGGCGGGCGCCGAACAGGCGGTCGGTCTGGGTGACCAGGTTCTCGAACCAGCCGAGCTGCTCGGTCGTGGGGGCCAGATCCTTGGCCGCATCGGCGACGATGTTCAGGTGGACGGCGCCTTCGCCGTTTCCGCGGCGCGGGTCGATGGCGATGCGCTGGAAGTTGGCGCCGCCGAACAGGGGGCTGTCGATCAGGGTGTAGAGGTCGGTCGGCGCAAACGTCGCCAGGCCGTCGACGAAGCTTTGGGTGTCCAGCGCCACGCCGTATTTCCAGCCCTGCGGCAGGCGGATCGACGGGGCGAAGGTGATGCCGGTGGAGCGATAGCCCGCCGGATAGAGCAGGGCCTTCTCCCACTGCAGATTGACCATCTCGGGCGTCATGACCACGCGCCAGGTCGAGCTGTCCGGCTGGGTCAGCCACTGGAAGTCGACGGTGATCTCGCTGACGCCCTGCGGCACCTCGATGTGGAAGGCGTAGGGGTCGATGGTGTCGCGCAGCCAGTCGATGCGGGCGCCGCCGCCCTGCACCGTGACGCCGGACACCAGCTGGATCGGGCCGGTCGCCGCGTGGTTGCCCGGCAGGAATTTCGGATAGAGCAGGACCAGGGGGCCGGGCGTGACCGGGATGGTCTGGCGCACGCGGACGATCTTCTTCTCTACGTCGGTGGCGTCGACCTCATAGCGGATGACGCCGGGATAGGCCTCGGCCGTCGGCGCCGGAATCGGCGGCAGGGCGCGGGGCAGGGCCAGCGGCGTGTTCTGCGGCGTCGGCGCGGCGGGGGCCTGCGGGCCGGTCCATTGCTGAGCGAGCGCGGTCGAGGCGGCCGAGGTCAGCAGCAGGGCGAGGGCGGCGGCGGGCAGGCGTCGGGTCATCGGGTATCCAGAACTCTGAAAGCGGTCGGTATTAGGCTTGGCAGGAGGCGTTATCGGCGGCGAGGCGACAGGATGTCGCCCAGTCGGTCGGGCGCGCCTTCGATCCGCTCAAGATGCGGATAGCGCAGGCCGTCGTGGTAGTCGAAGCGCACCGTCTTGAAGCGGTCGCCGTTCTTGAGGATCAACTCGATCGGTTCGGACGTCCCCTTGGCGGTAGTGACGGCCTCCTTCAGCGCCTCGGCCGATGCGGCGCGCCCGCCGACGGCGACGACTTCCCAGCCTGAGGTCAGGCCTTGTTCGAAGGCCGGGCCGCCCCACAGGACGGAGGTGATCTTGTTCGCACCGTTCATCATGAAGCCGAGCGAATAGGTGAAGTCGTTGCGCCCCAGCTCCTTGTAGAGGGCGCCCATGTAGCCGGACGGCTCCTCCTTGAAGACCAGGCGGTAGCCGCCGCGCTCAATGCCGTCCAGCGGTCCGCGCGAGTCGGGGCCGACCGCGTCCAGCCGCTCGCGCAGGAAGGCGGCCCAGTCGTTCGTCTGCACCTCGTTCAGCGTCGAGGTCACATCGGCGAAGGTGTAGGGGGCCGGATCCCAGTCGCCGTCCTCGACGCCGAAGAAGGCCTTGGCGAAGTCGTCCAGCGACTTCTTCCCGCCGGTCCGCTCGCGGATCAGGGTGTCGGCGTCCAGCCAGATCAGCGAACCTTCGCGGTAATAGTCCTCGCTGCGCTGATAGCTGCTCCAGGGCTGGGGGCGGCGCTGGCTGATGATGGGGTCGTTGGTGGTGTCCTGCATGGCGCGCCACTGGCGGCCGGGGATGTGCTGGAAGCTGGCGGCGCTCATGGCCAGGACGTCCAGCGCCTGCTGCTTGGACATCAGGCCCGCGCGGGCGGTCAGGACCAGGCCCCAGTACTGCGTCTGGCCCTCATAGACCCACATCAGGGAGTTCTGCAGCGGCTCGTTCAGATTGGGCGTCAGTTGGTCGGCCGGGCGGCGCCATTTGCCGTTCCAGCTATGGGTGTATTCGTGACCCAGCAGGTCGCGGTCGGCCAGGGTCGCCTCGCGATCGGTGAAATACTTCACATCGACGCTGTTCTCGGACGAGCGGTGGTGCTCCAGCCCGATGCCGCCCAGCTTGTCCGTCACGGCCAGCAGGAAGTCGTAGTGGTTGAAGTGGCGCGCGCCGAACAGGCGGTCGGCCTGCTGGACCAGATTGCGGTGCAGTTGGACGTGCTCGTCCGTCGCCTCCAGCATCTTGGCGTCATCGGCCACGACGTTCAGGCGCACTGGCGAACGGCCGCCCGGATCCAGGTCGATCTGGCGATAGTGGGCGCCGGCGAAGACCGGGCTGTCGGCCAGATGCTCCAGCGTGATGGGGGCGAAGGTCGCCAGGCCGTTCTCGAAGCTGACGGTGTCCAGGGCGACGCCGTAGTTCCAGCCCTGAGGCAGCTTCAACGTCGGCCGGAAGGTGATCTGACGCGAATAATAGCCCGCCGGATAGAGCAGGGCCTTTTCCCACTGGATGTTCAGCATCTCGGGCGTGACGACGACGCGGCCCTGACTGCCCTCGATGGGTGTTAGCCACTGGAAGGCTGCCTGGACCTCGGTCACGCCGGCCGGAACCTCGATCTGATAGGCCCAGGGCTGGACGGTGTTGCGCACCCACTCCAGCCGCCGCCCCTCGGCGGTGAAGGTCAGGCCGCCGACGTTGGCGACGGGGCCGACCGGGCCGTGGTTGCCGGGAATCCACTGCGGGTAGAAGAGGACCAGAGGGCCGGGACCGCTGACGGGAATGGTCTGGCGCACCTGGATCAGGCGGCGGTCGATGTCGGTGGCGTCGACGTCCAGCTTAATGACGCCGGGATAGGCCTCGTCCTTGGCCGCTGGAATCGGCGCCAGGGCGACGGGCAGGGCGGGCGTTCCCACCTGGGCCAGGGCCGAACCGGCGCTGAACAGCAAGGCGGAGGCGCAGGCGGTGACAAGCAGGCGGGCGGCGGGACGCATCATCAGAGGGACTTTCCGGCAAGGCGGCGAGGACGCAGCAGATCACTGTGCGTTGCGGCTATGGTCAAGCCCGACGTGGGCGGATGAATTCGCCGTCATGTTTGGGTCGCCTGCGCGGAGGCGGATTTCACCGGCTCCGATTGCGTACTAGCGTGACAGCGGTGTCACAAGGCGATGGAGATCACATGAACGGGAAGCGGATTCTGGCGAGCGTCGCCGCCGTGCTGGCGCTTTTGGCGTCGTCGCCGACGTTCGCGGCCCAGATGGCGGCGCCGGATCGCACCAGCCCCGAACCCGTGATCGAGACCGGCGACGTCGACCGCTTCTATGCGCTTTACGACAGCACCGCCGGACGGCCGAGCGCTGAGCAGCTTCAGGCCTATCTGGATGGCGGCTCCACCGGCCTGACGCACCTGGCGAAGGTGCGCAGGGTGACGGGCGCGAGGATGGCGGACGCCATGGCTGCTCGACCCGAAATCTATGTCGAGGCGCGGGCCTGCGCTGACCACCTGCCGCGCGTCCGTGCGCGGGTCGCCGAGGGGCTGGCCCGCTTCATCGATCAGTATCCCGGGGCGCAGTTTCCGTCGGCGACCTTTGTGATCGGTCGCGGCCGCCCGGTCGCGGTCGGCAGTCCGGTAGACGGAATTCAGGTGGGCTTGGAGGCGCTCTGCGCCACCGACTTCATCAATCCCGACATCGAGGACCGCTTCGTGGGCGTTCTGATCCACGAGTATGTCCACACCCAGCAGGCGCCGGAGCTTACTGAAAAAGAGCAGTTCACGGTGCTGGAGGTGTCGATGGCCGAGGGCGTCGCGGAGTTCGTCACTGAACTGATGATCGGCGCGCCGGCCTATGCCTATCTCGCGCCGCAGACTCGTGGACGTGAACTCGAGATCGAGACCGCCTTCATCGCTGATCAGGACAAGACCGACCTGTCGGCCTGGGTCTATAATTCAACGCCTGAGAAGCCTGGCGACCTCGGCTACTGGGTCGGCTACCGGATCGCCAAGGCCTATTACAGGAACGCTCCGGACAAAAGCGAAGCCCTGCGACAGATATTGCAGATGACGGACGCCAAGACCTTCCTCGTCGAGAGCGGTTGGAAGCCGGGCATGAACCTGGACTAGCGCTCCGGGTTCACCTCAAGCAGCTCGACCGTGAAGCGCAGGGCCGAGTTGGCGGGGATCTCCGTGCCCATCCAGCGCGGGCCGTAAGCCAGCTCGGCGGGGATGACGAACTCATAGGTCTCGCCTTCGCGCATCAGGGCCACGCCCTCGGTCCACCCCTTGATGACGCGGTTGAGCGGGAAGCTGGTCGGTTCGTTGCGCGAGTAGGAGCTGTCGAACTCGCGCCCATCGATGAAGGTGCCGCGATAGTGGACCTTGACCGTGTCGGTCGCCGTCGGCTGATCGCCCTTGGGGTTGGCCTTGCCGACGCGACGATACTGCAGACCGGAGGGCGTGACGGTCCAGCCGCGCTGCTGGCTGTTCCACATCAGATAGGCGGCCTGGCCGACCTCCCAGTTCTCCTGGGTAGCGGGGCCGACGGGCGTGCGCGGTTCGGCGAGACGAGCGTCTTGCGTCGAAGCGCAGGCGGCAAGCGACAGGGCGGCGAGAACGGGCAGGGCGATGTGCTTCATAAGGCTAGGCTTATCACGCTGATTGAAACTGTCGACTGCTCGCGTGAGGGGCCTTTATTTCGCCGAAGAAGGGCGTATATATGCGCGTTCGCAGATTCCCTGAATCCCGCGCGAAAGCGCCGAGGCCCGGTTTGTCGCCCTCCGACCGGTGCGAAGGCGTCGCCCCTCCCCAAGGGGGCGGATACATCCAGGCGTCCTGATCCGCTCGCGGATCGAGGGTGGGCGCCGAGAGACATTTACGGTCACGGATCGCCGGTCGGCGCGCCGTGGCTGCTGCATTGAGAGCGGGCCTCGCAAGGGGCCGCGATTGGGAAAACAGAATGGCCAAGTCCACCGACGGTCTCGCCTTGGGTAAGATCGCTGCCGCCACGTCGTTTACCGGCAAGAAGCGCATTCGCTACAGCTTCGGGCGCATCCCCGAAGCCGTGCAGATGCCGAACCTGATCGAGGTTCAGCGCGCTTCCTATGAGCAGTTCCTGCAGCGCGAGTCGCGCCCCGGTCTGCGCAACGACGAGGGCATTGAAGCGGTCTTCAAGTCGGTCTTCCCGATCAAGGACTTCAACGAGCGCGCCGTCCTGGAATACGTCTCCTACGAGTTTGAAGACCCGAAGTACGACGTCGAGGAATGCATCCAGCGCGACATGACCTATGCCGCGCCGCTGAAGGTCAAGCTGCGCCTGATCGTCTTTGAGACCGAGGAAGAAACGGGCGCCCGTTCGGTCAAGGACATCAAGGAGCAGGACGTCTACATGGGCGACATTCCGCTCATGACGGACAAGGGCACATTCATCGTCAACGGCACCGAGCGCGTGATCGTCTCGCAGATGCACCGCTCGCCGGGCGTCTTCTTCGACCACGACAAGGGCAAGACCCACTCGTCGGGCAAGCTGCTGTTCGCCGCCCGCGTCATCCCGTATCGCGGCTCGTGGCTGGACTTCGAGTTCGACGCCAAGGACATCGTCTACGTCCGCATCGACCGCCGTCGTAAACTGCCGGCCTCGACCTTCCTCTATGCCCTGGGCATGGACGGGGAAGAGATCCTCAAAACCTTCTACGAGACCGTTCCGTACGAGAAGCGCGGCGAAGGCTGGGTCACGCCCTACAAGCCGGAACGCTGGCGCGGCGTGAAGCCGGAGTTCGATCTGGTCGACGCCGACACTGGCGAAGTGGTCGCCCCGGCTGGTCAGAAGATCAGCGCCCGCGCCGCCAAGAAGCTGGCCGACGGCGGTCTGAAGTCGCTGTCGCTGGCGGCTGGCGCCCTGCTGACCAAGTATCTGGCCGCTGACGCCGTCAACTACCAGACCGGCGAAATCTACGCCGAGGCGGGTGACGAGCTGGACGCCGCCGCGATCGAACTGCTGGAAGCCAACGGCTTCACCACCATCGACGTGCTGGACATCGACCACGTCACGGTCGGCGCCTACATGCGCAACACCCTGCGTGTGGACAAGAACACGGGCCGCGAGGACGCCCTGTTCGACGTCTATCGCGTCATGCGCCCGGGCGAGCCGCCGACGCCGGAAGCGGCCGAGGCCATGTTCAACTCCCTGTTCTTCGACGCCGAGCGCTACGACCTGTCGGCCGTGGGCCGCGTCAAGATGAACATGCGTCTGGAAACCCCTGAGGTTTCGGACGAAATCCGCGTCCTGCAGAAGGACGACGTGCTGAAGGTGCTGCAGATCCTGGTTGGCCTGAAGGACGGCCGCGGCGAGATCGACGACATCGACAACCTGGGCAACCGCCGGGTCCGTTCGGTCGGCGAGTTGCTGGAAAACCAGTACCGCGTCGGTCTGCTGCGCATGGAGCGCGCCATCAAGGAGCGTATGTCCTCGGTCGATATCGACACGGTCATGCCGCACGACCTGATCAACGCCAAGCCGGCCGCTGCGGCTGTGCGTGAATTCTTCGGCTCGTCGCAGCTGTCGCAGTTCATGGACCAGACCAACCCGCTGTCGGAAATCACCCACAAGCGTCGCCTTTCGGCGCTTGGCCCGGGCGGTCTGACGCGCGAGCGCGCGGGCTTTGAAGTCCGCGACGTTCACCCGACGCACTACGGCCGCATCTGCCCGATCGAAACGCCGGAAGGCCCGAACATCGGTCTGATCAACTCCCTGGCCACCCACGCCCGCGTGAACAAGTACGGCTTCATCGAAAGCCCGTACCGTCGCGTGGTCGAAGGCAAGGCGACGGACGAGGTGGTCTACATCTCGGCCATGGAAGAGGCGAAGCACGTCATCGCCCAGGCCAACATCGACCTGAAGGACGGCGAGATCGTCGAGGAGCTGGTGCCGGGCCGTATCAACGGCGACTCCCAGCTGCTGACCAAGGAAACGGTCGACATGATGGACGTGTCGCCGAAACAGGTCGTTTCGGTCGCCGCCGCCCTGATCCCCTTCCTGGAAAACGACGACGCCAACCGCGCGCTGATGGGCGCCAACATGCAACGTCAGGCCGTGCCGCTGGTGCAGTCGGATGCGCCGCTGGTCGGCACCGGCATGGAAGCGGTCGTGGCCGTGGATTCCGGCGCAGTCGTGATCGCCCGTCGTGACGGCGTGGTCGAACAGATCGACGGCACCCGCATCGTGGTTCGCGCCACGGGCGACGTGGACGCCGGTCGTTCGGGCGTCGACATCTATCGCCTGTCGAAGTTCCAGCGCTCGAACCAGTCGACCTGCATCAACCAGCGCCCGATCGTGCGCGTGGGCGACGAAGTGAAGACCGGCGACGTGATCGCCGACGGTCCGTCGACGGATCTGGGCGAACTGGCTCTGGGCCGCAACGTCCTGGTCGCCTACATGCCCTGGAACGGCTACAACTTCGAAGACTCCATCCTGATCTCCGAGCGCATCGTGCGCGACGACATCTTCACCTCCATCCACCTCGAAGAGTTCGAAGTGATGGCGCGTGACACCAAGCTGGGTCCGGAAGAAATCACCCGCGACATCCCGAACGTCGGCGAGGAAGCCCTGCGCAACCTCGACGAAGCGGGCATCGTGGCCATCGGCGCCGAGGTCCAGCCGGGCGATATCCTGGTCGGCAAGGTGACGCCGAAGGGCGAAAGCCCGATGACCCCGGAAGAGAAGCTGCTGCGCGCCATCTTCGGCGAGAAGGCTTCGGACGTGCGCGACACCTCGCTGCGTCTGCCGCCGGGCGTCGCCGGCACCATCGTCGACGTGCGCGTGTTCAACCGTCACGGCATCGACAAGGACGAGCGCGCCGTGGCCATCGAACGCGCCGAGATCGAGCGTCTGGGCAAAGACCGCGACGACGAGCTCAAGATCCTTGAGCGCAACGTCTACGGCCGTGTGAAGCCGCTGCTGCTCGGCAAGACCGCCGTGTCCGGCCCGAAGGGTATGGGCCGCGGCGAAGTGACCGAAGAGAAGCTGGCCGAAGTGTCCAAGGGCCTGTGGTGGCAGGTCGCCCTCGACGACGAGAAGGCGATGGGCGAGCTGGAGGCCATGAAGAAGCAGTTCGAGGACGCCCGTAAGGCCCTCGACCGTCGCTTCGAAGACAAGGTCGAGAAGCTGCAGCGCGGCGACGAGATGCCGCCTGGCGTCATGAAGATGGTCAAGGTCTTCGTGGCCGTGAAGCGCAAGCTTCAGCCGGGCGACAAGATGGCCGGCCGTCACGGCAACAAGGGCGTCATCTCCAAGATCCTGCCGATCGAGGACATGCCGCACCTGGACGACGGCACCCACGTCGACATCGTTCTGAACCCGCTGGGCGTGCCGTCGCGCATGAACATCGGCCAGATCTTCGAAACCCACCTGGGTTGGGCCGCCGCTGGCCTGGGCAAGCAGATCAAGGGCTTGCTCGAGCAGTGGATGGACGGCGGCATGCGCGACGCCCTGGTGTCGCGTCTGACCCAGATCTACGGCGCTGACACCCCGCTGCCGCAGAGCGACGAAGAACTGATCGAACTGGCCCAGAACCTGTCCAAGGGCGTTCCGTTCGCGACTCCGGTCTTCGACGGCGCGCGCATCTCGGACATCGAGGATCTGCTGGAATCGGCGGACCTGGATCGTTCGGGTCAGTCGATCCTGTTCGACGGCCAGACGGGCGAGCAGTTCAAGCGTCCGGTCACGGTCGGCTATGTGTACATGCTGAAGCTGCACCACCTGGTCGACGACAAGATCCACGCCCGCTCGATCGGCCCGTACTCGCTCGTCACCCAGCAGCCGCTGGGCGGTAAGGCGCAGTTCGGCGGTCAGCGCTTCGGGGAAATGGAGGTCTGGGCTCTGGAAGCTTACGGCGCCGCCTACACCCTGCAGGAAATGCTGACGGTGAAGTCGGACGACGTAGCCGGCCGGACCAAGGTCTACGAGGCCATCGTCCGCGGCGACGACAGCTTCGAGGCCGGCATCCCCGAGTCCTTCAACGTGCTGGTGAAGGAAATGCGCTCGCTGGGCCTGAACGTGGAGCTGGAAAACAGCTGACCGGATCAAGCGCCCTTCCTCGCTTCGGCGGGGGAGGGCGGTCCGCCTGTTCTCCTCTCTGAATGATTTTCGCGGGGCATTCCCGCAGAAGGAATAAAGATGAACCAGGAAGTCCTGAACATCTTCAACCCGGTCCCGGTCACCCCGACCTTCGACCAGATCAAGATCGCCCTGGCCTCGCCGGAGAAGATCCGTTCGTGGTCGTTCGGCGAGATCAAGAAGCCGGAAACCATCAACTACCGTACGTTCAAGCCCGAGCGTGACGGCCTGTTCTGCGCCCGTATCTTTGGCCCGACCAAGGACTACGAATGCCTGTGCGGCAAGTACAAGCGCATGAAGTACAAGGGCATCATCTGCGAGAAGTGCGGCGTTGAAGTCACCCTGGCTCGCGTTCGCCGCGAGCGCATGGGTCACATCGACCTGGCCGCTCCGGTCGCCCACATCTGGTTCCTGAAGTCGCTGCCGTCGCGCATCTCGCTGATGCTGGACATGGCGCTGAAGGACGTCGAGCGCGTCCTGTACTTCGAGAACTACATCGTCACCGAGCCGGGCCTGACCCCGCTGAAGCAGAACCAGCTGCTGACGGAAGACGAATTCTATCACTATCAGGAAGAGTTCGGCGACGACGGCTTCACGGCCGAGATCGGCGCCGAGGCGGTCCGCAACCTGCTGATGGCGATCGACCTGAACGCCGAGGCCGAGAAGCACCGCGCCGAACTGGCCGACAACCCGTCGGAGCTGAAGGCCAAGAAGGCGTCCAAGCGACTGAAGCTGCTGGAAGCCTTCATCGAGTCGGGCAACAAGCCCGAGTGGATGATCCTGACCATCGTCCCGGTCATCCCGCCGGAACTGCGTCCGCTGGTGCCGCTGGACGGCGGCCGCTTCGCGACGTCGGACCTGAACGACCTGTATCGCCGGGTCATCAACCGGAACAACCGCCTGAAGCGCCTGATCGAGCTGCGCGCGCCGGACATCATCATCCGCAACGAAAAGCGGATGCTGCAGGAATCCGTCGACGCCCTGTTCGACAACGGCCGTCGCGGTCGCGTCATCACCGGCGCGAACAAGCGTCCGCTGAAGTCGCTGGCCGACATGCTGAAGGGCAAGCAGGGTCGCTTCCGTCAGAACCTGCTGGGCAAGCGCGTCGACTACTCGGGCCGTTCGGTCATCACCGTGGGCCCCGAGCTGAAGCTGCATGAGTGCGGCCTGCCCAAGAAGATGGCCCTGGAGCTGTTCAAGCCGTTCATCTACGCGCGTCTGGACGCCAAGGGCCTGTCGGGCACCGTCAAGCAGTCCAAGCGCATGGTCGAGCGCGAGCAGCCCGCCGTCTGGGATATCCTGGACGAGGTCATCCGCGAGCACCCGGTTCTGCTGAACCGCGCGCCGACGCTTCACCGTCTGGGCATCCAGGCGTTCGAGCCCAAGCTGATCGAGGGCAAGGCCATCCGCCTGCACCCGCTGGTCTGTACGGCGTTCAACGCTGACTTCGACGGCGACCAGATGGCCGTGCACGTCCCGCTGAGCCTTGAGGCCCAGCTGGAAGCGCGCGTGCTGATGATGTCGACGAACAACATCCTGTCGCCCGCCAACGGCAAGCCGATCATCGTGCCTTCGCAGGACATCGTCCTGGGCCTGTACTACCTGTCGCTGGTCAAGGAGAACCAGCCGGGCGAGGGCAAGCTGTTCGCCAACATGGGCGAGATCGACGCGGCGCTGGACGCCCAGGTCGTCAAGCTGCACACCAAGATCAAGGCGCGCTGGACCGAGATGAACTCAGACGGCGAAGTCGTGACCAAGGTGATTGACACCACGCCGGGCCGGATGAAGCTGGGCGCTCTGCTGCCGCTGAACCCGAACATCGGCTACAAGCTTCTTGAGAAGAACCTGACCAAGAAGGAAATCGGCAACCTGATCGATCAGGTCTACCGTCACTGCGGTCAGAAGGCGACGGTCATCTTCGCCGACCAGATGATGCAGATGGGCTTCCGTGAAGCGGCCAAGGCCGGCATCTCGGTGGGCAAGGACGACATCGTCATCCCGGCCAAGAAGGAACAGCTGGTCAACGAAACCCGCACCCAGGTGGAAGAGTACGAGCAGCAATATGCTGACGGCCTGATCACCAAGGGCGAGAAGTACAACAAGGTCGTCGACGCCTGGGCCAAGGCCACGGACAAGATCGCCGATGAGATGATGGGCGAAATCGCTCAGCCGCGCGTCCTGATCAAGGGTCAGGAGCCGGACATCAACTCGGTCTTCATGATGGCCAACTCGGGCGCTCGTGGCTCGCAGGCTCAGATGAAGCAACTAGGCGGCATGCGCGGCCTGATGGCCAAGCCCTCGGGCGAAATCATCGAGACGCCGATCATCTCGAACTTCAAGGAAGGCCTGACCGTCCTTGAGTACTTCAACTCCACCCACGGCGCCCGTAAGGGTCTGGCCGACACCGCGCTGAAGACCGCCAACTCGGGTTACCTGACCCGCCGTCTGGTGGACGTGGCGCAGGACTCCATCGTCACCGAGGAAGACTGCGGCTCGACGCGCGGCATCACCCTGCGCGCCGTGGTCGAAGGCGGCGACGTGCTCGTCTCGCTGGGCCAGCGCGTCCTGGGCCGTTACGCGGCCGAGGACATCAAGGAGCCGGGCGGCGAAGTCCTGTTCCCTGCGGACACCTATCTGCAGGAAGAGGAAGTCGAGCTGATCGACAAGGTCGGCGTCCAGTCCATCAAGGTCCGTTCGGCCCTGACGTGTGAAGCCGACGCCGGCATCTGCGGCATGTGCTACGGCCGTGACCTGGCGCGCGGCACCAACGTCAACATCGGCGAAGCGGTCGGCGTCATCGCCGCCCAGTCGATCGGCGAGCCGGGCACCCAGCTGACGATGCGTACCTTCCACATCGGCGGTACGGCCCAGGTTGCGGAAACCTCGTTCTTCGAGGCGACCAACGCGGGCGTCATCAAGGTCGTCGGCCCGACCGTTATCGCCGCTCACGGCGATCCGGTGGCCATGAGCCGCAACGTCGTGGTCACCGTGACCGTCGACGGCAAGGACCGCGAATCCTACAAGGTGCCTTACGGCGCGCGCCTGCGCGTCAAGGACGGCGGCGAGGTGGTCAAGAACCAACGCCTGGCCGAGTGGGATCCGTACACCACCCCGATCCTGACGGAAGTCGGCGGCGTGGTGCGCTTCGAGGATCTGGTCGAGGGCCTGTCGGTCAAGGAAGAGACGGACGAGGCCACGGGCATCGCCCAGCGCGTCGTTTCCGACTGGCGCGCCAGCCCGCGCGGCGCGGACCTGCGTCCGGCCATGGGCGTCACCCAGGGCGACAGCTACGCCAAGCTGTCGAGCGGTTCTGACGCGCGTTACCTGCTGCCCGTGGGGGCCATCCTGTCGGTGGCCAACGGCGACGAGGTCAAGCCGGGCGACATCATCGCCCGTATCCCGACCGAAGGCGCCAAGACCCGCGACATCACCGGCGGTCTGCCGCGCGTGGCCGAACTGTTCGAAGCTCGTCGTCCGAAGGACTGCGCGGTCATCGCCGAGATGGACGGTCGCGTCGAATTCGGTCGCGACTACAAGAACAAGCGCCGCATCAAGATCACCCCGGAGCCGGATGCCGACGGCAACCAGGCCGAGGCGGTCGAGTTCCTGATCCCGAAGGGCAAGCACATCTCCGTCCACGACGGCGATCTGATCCAGAAGGGCGACTACATCATCGACGGCAACCCGGATCCGCACGATCTGCTGCGCATCCAGGGCGTCGAGGCGCTGGCCGAGTATCTGGTGAACGAAGTGCAGGAGGTTTACCGACTGCAGGGCGTGCCGATCAACGACAAGCACATCGAAGTCATCGTCCGTCAGATGCTGCAGAAGGTCGAGGTCATCGACTCCGCCGAGACGACGCTCATCAAGGGCGACCACGTCGATCGGGTCGAAGTCGACATCGAGAACGCCAAGGTCGAGAAGCGCGGCGGCCGCATCGCCACCGTGCAGCCGGTCCTGCTGGGTATCACCAAAGCGTCGCTGCAGACCCGCAGCTTCATCTCGGCGGCCTCGTTCCAGGAGACCACCCGCGTGCTCACCGAGGCTTCGGTCCACGGCAAGAAGGACACGCTGGAAGGCCTGAAGGAAAACGTGATCGTGGGTCGCCTGATCCCGGCGGGCACGGGCTCCTATCTGCGCAGCCTGCAGAAGATCGCCAACGAGCGTGACGCTGAGCTGACCCAGGCCCGCGAAGACGCGGTCGAGCCGCTTCCCGCGGACCTGGCCCTGGAGCTGGAGCAGTCGGCCGACTGATCCGGGTTCAGACCTGAAAGACAGAAGAGGGCGGCGTCGAAAGGCGCCGCTCTTTTTGTTTGGCCTACCGCGCTTTTCGCTGCTTGAGGCCGTTGGGCGTGCGCGAGCTGAGAGGGGGCTGCGCCGAAAGCCTACTGCGGCCGCATCGGCTCGCGCGGACCGGCGGCGCCGGGCGTCATCGGGCGGCCCGAGGCCGGGGCGCCGTCGCGGCGGGTCTGGACGTTGCGGTTGGAGTCCATCTGCATCGAGGAATCCAGGTGGGCGCCCGCGCAGCCCGTGCCGAAGTTAGAGCCGGGGCAGTCCTGCGGCGCCAGCACGCCGACGCCGCCGCTGAGCGGGCGTCGTTGGGCCTCGTATCGTTGCATCTCGCGCGCGCCTTCGCGGGCGAAACGGGCGTCGCGCCCGGCGTTGCCGGTGCCTGTGATGCGGCCGTTCTCTGCGCCCTGCGCCGCGCGGGCGTTGAAGCGCTCGTCGCAGATGATCTCTTCCCCGCGTCGCAACAGTCGGCCGGCGGGGCAGCCGGCGGGCGAGGTGCGCAGCGCCCGGGCGTTGCGGCCGGACTGGCCTTCCGGCGTCACCCGCCAGGCGTCCGACACACCGTCCACACCTGAGGCGGCGGCCGAAGGCGCGCCGGGCGCCGGATTGGCCAGGCGCGGGGCGGGCGGAGCGGGCAGGCCGTCGCGGCCGTCCTCTTCGTCTTTCTTGCGCGGGCGGATGGGGGCGATCACGGCGGGGGCGGTCGGCGCCCGCTCCAGTGCGGCGGCGGGCGGCGCGGGGGCCGCCTTGGGCGCAGGGGTCGGCAGGGGCGGGGCTTGCGGCGCAGTTCGAGGAGGCGGCGTCGCCTGAACCGCGGGGGGCGCCGGAGCAGGAGCCGGCGAAGGTTGGGCTGCAGTTCTCTGAGGCGGTTGCGCTTCCATCGGCGTGGGCGGAGGCGTCGGGACGCGCGTCGGCGCAGGCAGGGGCGGCGACGGCTGCGGCGGAACGAACGGACGTTCGAGTTCAAGCTGGATGATCGGCGGCGCCGGCGGCGGAGGGAGAGCCTCGCGCCGGTCGTCCGCCGCATAGCGAGCCATGCTGCCCAGCACGATCACGTGCATCAGCAGGGAGGCCCCCGCCGTCAGGGTCCGCTTGAGGCGCGGTCGCGCCCGTTTCGCGGGGTCTGCGGTCAGAACGGCGATGCTCATGAAGGCTCCCCCATCGTCTGAACGAATGATGCCTAGGCAAGCATGGCGATATATAGGCGCAATATCATTGATCCCTGAACAGGATGCGAACGCGGGGCTGCAGGCGTCGGCCTGAGCGAATCCCTTGACCTGTTAACGGATCACGCGTAGAAGCCGCGCACTTTCGAGACGTGGGCGGTTCGCCGTCCGCTGAGATCGTGACAATTGAACGGACGGGCTGTGTCCCGCCGGAACGCCCGAAGCGCGCGTTCCGGTTTTTCTGTTTGGGCGTCGTGACCTCGGCTCGATAACACCCGGGCGGGGCTTCGGTCCCGTTCAAAAGAAGGCTCATGAGGCGCTCCGGTCGAAAGACACACGCCTCCACATCGAAAAGAGACGAATTCGAATGCCCACGATCAACCAGCTGATCCGCAAGCCCCGCAAGCCGAAGCCGGTTCGCAACAAGGTTCCGGCTCTGGAGGGTTCGCCCCAGCGTCGCGGCGTCTGCACCCGCGTGTACACCACGACCCCGAAGAAGCCGAACTCGGCTCTGCGTAAGGTCGCCAAGGTTCGCCTGGCCAAGAACGGCGTCGAAGCCGTGTGCTACATCCCCGGCGAAGGCCACAACCTGCAGGAGCACTCGGTCGTGCTGATCCGCGGCGGCCGCGTGAAGGACTTGCCCGGCGTTCGCTACCACATCCTGCGCGGCGTGCTCGATACGCAGGGCGTCAAGGACCGCAAGCAGCGTCGTTCGCACTACGGCGCCAAGCGTCCGAAGTAATCGGCCCCGGCCTACGTTTCAGAGATTTTCCCGACGTCAGTCGGGCCCGAGAAGGAATAACCCATGTCGCGTCGTCACCGCGCCCAGAAGCGTGAAGTTCTGCCGGATCCCAAGTTCGGAGACCTGGTGGTCACCAAGTTCATGAACTACGTCATGTACGAAGGTAAGAAGGCCGTCGCCGAAAACATCGTTTACGGCGCCTTCGACATCCTGGCGGACAAGAAGAAGGAGCAGACTGCGGTCGAGACCTTCCACGCCGCCCTGGAAAACGTCGCCCCGTCGGTCGAAGTCCGTTCGCGTCGCGTCGGCGGCGCCACCTACCAGGTGCCGGTCGAGGTCCGTCCGGACCGTCGTCGCGCCCTGGCCATCCGCTGGCTGGTCAACGCCGCGCGCAACCGCGGCGAAAACACCATGACGGAAAAGCTGGCCGCCGAGCTGCTGGACGCCTCGAACAACCGCGGCACCGCGGTCAAGAAGCGCGAAGACACCCACAAGATGGCCGAAGCCAACCGCGCCTTCAGCCACTACCGCTGGTAAGCGTCTTAAAACCGCCAATGGCGGCGACTATTTAAGACGATCCGGCGCGGGCGTTCAGGTTGAACCGCCCGCGCCGTCATATCCGACACCCCAGGGCGCTCGCCGCGTCCGCGAAGCTCCCGGAAGGCAACTTCAATGCCCCGCACACATAAAATCGAAGACTACCGCAACTTCGGCATCATGGCCCACATCGACGCGGGCAAGACGACGACGACCGAGCGGATCCTGTTCTACACCGGCAAGAACCACAAAATGGGCGAGACGCACGACGGCGCGTCCACCATGGACTGGATGGATCAGGAGCAGGAACGCGGCATCACCATCACGTCGGCCGCGACGACCGCTTTCTGGCGCGAAAAGCGCCTGAACATCATCGACACCCCCGGCCACGTGGACTTCACCATTGAAGTCGAGCGTTCGCTGCGCGTGCTCGACGGCGCCGTCACGGTGCTGGACGGCAACGCCGGCGTCGAGCCGCAGACGGAAACCGTCTGGCGCCAGGCCGACAAGTACAACGTTCCGCGCATCGTCTTCGTCAACAAGATGGACAAGATCGGCGCCGACTTCGAAAAGTCGGTCGAGTCGATCCGCGACCGTCTGGGCGCCAAGGCTGTGCCGATCCAATTGCCGATCGGTTCGGAATCGAACCTGAAGGGCGTGGTCGACCT
The DNA here is from genome assembly GCF_001956865.1 of Brevundimonas sp. ZS04. Taxonomy (NCBI): domain Bacteria; kingdom Pseudomonadati; phylum Pseudomonadota; class Alphaproteobacteria; order Caulobacterales; family Caulobacteraceae; genus Brevundimonas; species Brevundimonas sp. ZS04. The sequence goes on along the minus strand of NZ_MTHE01000017.1, from coordinate 1,784 downwards.
GGTCGAGATGAAGGCCCTGGTCTGGGAAACCGACCAAGTCGGCGCCTCGGCCGACGTGCGCGACATCCCGGCCGACATGGCTGACGCCGTGGCCGCCGCTCGCCAGTACCTGGTCGACAACGCCGTCGAGATCGACGACGAGGCGATGGAAGCCTATCTGGAAGGCAATGAGCCCTCGGTTGAAGTGCTGAAGCGCTGCATCCGTAAGGCCGTCATCACCGGCGCCTTCTACCCGATCCTGGCCGGCTCGGCCTTCAAGAACAAGGGCGTCCAGCCCCTGCTCGACGCCGTCGTCGACTACCTGCCGTCGCCGGTGGACATCCCGCCGACGCCGGGCATCGACTTCAAGACCGAAGAGCCGATCACCCGCAAGGCTTCGGACGAAGAGCCCCTGTCGGTTCTGGCGTTCAAGATCATGGACGACCCCTTCGTCGGTTCGATCACCTTCTGCCGCCTGTACTCGGGCAAGATGGAGACCGGCCAGTCGCTGCTGAACTCGTCGCGCGACAAGCGTGAGCGTGTCGGCCGCATGCTGCTGATGCACTCGAACAACCGCGAGGACATCAAGGAAGCCTACGCCGGCGACATCGTCGCTCTGGCCGGCCTGAAGGAAACCCGCACGGGCGACACCCTGTGCGATCCGCTGAAGTCGCCGGTCATCCTCGAGAAGATGGAATTCCCGGCGCCGGTTATCGAGATCGCCGTCGAGCCCAAGACCAAGGCCGACCAGGAGAAGCTGGGCGTCGCCCTGGCCAAGCTGGCTTCGGAAGATCCGTCCTTCACCGTCTCGACCGACCACGAGTCGGGCCAGACGATCCTGAAGGGCATGGGCGAGCTGCACCTGGACATCAAGATCGACATCCTGAAGCGCACCTATAAGGTCGAAGCGACCATCGGCGCGCCGCAGGTGGCCTATCGCGAGTCCATCAGCCGCAAGGCCGAGATCGACTACACTCACAAGAAGCAGACCGGCGGTACGGGCCAGTTCGCCCGCGTCAAGCTGGTGTTCGAGCCGGGCGAGCCGGGTTCGGACTTCGTCTTCGAGTCGGCCATCGTCGGCGGCGCGGTGCCCAAGGAATACATTCCGGGCGTCGAAAAGGGCCTGAAGTCGGCCAAGGACAACGGCCTGCTGGCCGGCTTCCCGGTGATCGACGTCAAGGCCACCCTGGTGGACGGCGCTTTCCACGACGTCGACTCCTCGGTCCTGGCCTTCGAAATCGCGTCGCGCGCTGCGTTCCGCGAGCTGAAGGAAAAGGGCGGACCGAAGCTGCTCGAGCCGATCATGGCGGTCGAGGTCGTGACCCCGGAAGAGTACCTGGGTTCGATCATCGGCGACCTGAACGGCCGTCGCGGCATGATCCAGGGGCAGGACATGCGCGGCAACGCCGTCGTCGTGAACGCCTTCGTGCCGCTGGCCAACATGTTCGGCTATGTGAACACGCTGCGCGGCATGTCGCAGGGCCGCGCCCAGTTCACCATGCAGTACGACCACTACGAAGCGGTGCCGCAACACGTCGCCGACGAAGTGATCAAGAAGTACGCCTAAGTCCGTCTTTTCGACGGACTCACTTGAAAACGGGGCGGTTTGACCACAAATCGCCCCACCTATCCCCAAACCCATTTGGACCCCCGTTTTGGGGATGCCAGGAGCTAGAGAATGGCCAAGGAAAAGTTCGAACGCACGAAGCCGCACGTGAACATCGGCACGATCGGTCACGTTGACCACGGCAAGACGACGCTGACGGCGGCGATCTCGATGACGCTGGCGAAGGCCGGCGGCGGCA
>NZ_MTHE01000016.1:0-44832 GCF_001956865.1 Brevundimonas sp. ZS04 | reverse complement strand
GTCCCGGTGGAACCAAGCCTTCGTGATCCGGATGACTGTGGAGTGTCAGTCTCAGCCCTAATGCGGCGCTATGTCGCCAGTATACAGCTTTGCTTGGGGCGAAACTCAGATGTCTGCCGTGGTGCTGAAAAGTGATGTCATTGTCTTCTCACTCTAATGGCGCGGGCGTGGCCCACATTCAGCATATAGCTCCCAAAAGCTGCGCGACGGATCCGCACCTGGGCGCCAGTTTGAGCGCGAAGGTGGGGCGATTCATTGTCGACTTGTCTCCATTCGCTTCCATCTGCGAGTTGAAAAACCCAGCGTCCGCCACTGTCGCGCGTTAGACGTATCAGCGTGGATTCAATCGCTGAAATTTCTTCTTCCTGATCGTTTCCGCCGAAGAAGGGTGGGAAGGCCCCGCTGAAGCCGAAGAGTTTGCGGCGTGCTTCGTGAACCTGTGCGCGATTGATGATGGTCAGCTCTCCGCGTTCATGACTTTGAACTAGGAGGTGTGCTGCGCGATCCATGCACGCAAGGCGAAGCGTGCTTTCGGCGATCAATCTGCAGGCTGTGATTTCAGCGACGGGATCTAGCTGCTCTTGAGGGCGGCCGTGCCCCGTCTCTGGAAAAATGAGCATAAACGTTGCAGCCATACCGCAGATTTTTAGAGCCGAGTTTGCCGATGTGAGGGAGCTCATCGAATGATCCTTCTGGTCAATAATGTGTCTGTTTTCGAAAGTTTATGTTCGTGAGATAAATTGGCGTGGCGATTTTGCGACATTGATAGGGCGGAGTTGTTGTGAAGCGGTAATAATTCTAGAATTCGCGTCATTGCGGCGGTTATGAAAGTTCCAGTCATTCGTTCCGAATCTCCTGAACGGGGGGAGGAGTGAAGCGGCCGCGCGGGCAGATGGCGGGAATGCGTCGTTGGGGGCCTAGCGCAACACAGGAGGATTTATCTTGAAGATCCAGATGAAACGTGAGCGGCTGCTTGCGTCCACGATGATAGCTGGTGCGGCGCTGATTGGTTTCGCAGCGCCTGCGGCGGCGCAGAATACGAGCAGTGAAGAGCAGGCGAGCCAGGTTTCAGACGTTGTCGTCACCGGTTCGCGTATCCGTGTGCGGGACACGACGGGCAGCAGTCCGATCGTGACGGTCGGCGCTGAGCAACTGGAGGAGATCGGCACTGCGACGATTGAAACCTACCTGAATGCGTTGCCGCAGTTGTCGCCCAGCCTGACCAAGACGAACAACAACCCGTCTTCGGGCGGCGCGGCGTTCCTTGACCTGCGTCAACTCGGCACTTCGCGTGGCCTGACCCTCGTCAATGGCCGTCGTTTGGTTCCGGGTTCCGCGAGCGGCGCCGTGGACATTTCCATTCTACCATCCGGCTTGATGGACCGTGTCGAGATCATCACCGGCGGCGCTTCGGCCGTGTACGGCGCCGACGCTGTTTCGGGTGTAGTCAACTTCCTGCTGAAGGATGACTTCGAGGGAGCTCAGGTTTCGGCTCAGTACGGCATCTCGCAAGAGAATGACGGCAAGGAAGTCCAGTACAACCTGGTTCTTGGCGGCCCGTTCGCCGACGGTCGAGGTCACTTGACCTTTGCCGCCTCGCACAACACGCGTGATGGCATCCCGCAGACCGCTCGCGAAATCTCTCGCACGGCTCAATATTGCTATAATGACGGTTCTTGCGTTCCCGACGGTTCGGGTACGACGGGTGATGGCACCTTCTCGATCTCGCCGTCCGCGACCGCCGCACAACTGGCTACGTATCAGAGCTATTTCGCGGCGCGTGGCCTGACGGATCCTGACCTCATCTATGCGGGTCAGCGTCTGGGCTTTAACCCGGATGGTTCGCTGTTTATCGCCGGCACCGGGGATGGGACGTTCGGTTACACGGGACCGAACACCGGCGGCTGGAATCCGGATGAGATGTTCCTCTACGACTTCAACCCGGTGAACCTGCTGCAGTCGCCGTATGAGCGTACTAACTTCTACACGCAGATGAAGTATGATCTGACAGATCGTATTCAATTCTACGGTGATGCGCTGTTCAGCACCTACAACAGCAGTAACCAGCTGGCTGAATCGCCCGCAGGCTTCTCGATCCCGGTCGCTACGACCACGACTTTGAGTCCTGAAGTCAGGGCGCTTCTGACCAGCGCAGGCGTGACGACGTTTGCACTGGCGCGTCGTACGAACGAACTGGGGCCGCGTACCTACAACTACGACACCACCGCCTATCAGGCGACGGGCGGCTTCCGCGGTAATCTCCCGCCGATCTACGGCAAGGAGTGGGCCTATGATGTCTATGCGTCGTACGGCAAGTATCGGAACACGCAAGAATACGTTGGCTTCCCTGAGGCGAACCGCATTCGTGCTGCACTGGCCGGTTGCCCGACGGGCTCGCCGACGGGACCGGTTGGTCGTCTGGGAACGCCTACGACCTGTGTGCCGTTGAACCCGTTCGGCGCCAACAACATCACGCCCGATCAGGCTGACTATATTGCCGCCAAGGGTCAGGTGGGCGTGACGGAAATCGAACAGAAGAACGTCGTGGCCTCCATCACTGGCGATCTGTTCACTCTGCCTGCCGGGCCTGTAAGCTTCGCGTTCGGCGGCGAGTATCGTGACATCGCCTATGACGACCTGCCGCCGGAAGGCGTGCAGACGGGCACTCTGCTGGGCGGCAACTCGGCTGGTCCGGTTCAGGGCGGCTATGATGTCTGGGAAGTCTTCGGCGAGTTGCGAGTGCCGATCCTGGCTGAACAGCCCTTCGCCCATTACCTGGGTCTGGAAGGCGGTTACCGCTGGTCGGACTACTCAATCGGGCAGGCGACTGAGACCTGGAAGTACGGTGGTGAATGGGCCCCTGTCGACTGGATGCGTTTCCGTGCCTTGCAACAGCGTGCTGTGCGTGCTCCGTCGGTAGGCGAACTGTTCAGCACGCGGGCTGAAGGCTATCCGGGCGTTACCACTGGCAACCTCGATCCCTGCGATAAGGATAGTGCGGCTCGTACGGGAGCCAACGCATCTCAGGTCCTGGCGCTCTGCCAGACTCAGTCCTCGCAGATCACGGCGACCTGGGACTCCGTTGGTACTCAGTATCGTACCTTCTCTGGTGGTAATCAGAACCTGAACCCTGAGACGGCTGACTCTACCACGATCGGTGTCGTCTTCCGCGCGCCGTCTTCGGTTCCGAGCTGGGCTTCCAGTCTAACGGCTACGATTGACTACTTCGATATCCAGATCGACGATGTTATCAGCTCGATCGGTTTCTCGACATCGCTGTCGCGTTGCTTTAACGCCGATTTCAACCCGACGTTCAGCAACTCGAACGTCTACTGCCAGAACCTGAATCGTGATGCCGATACGGGCTATCTGACGAACACGGGACTGAACGGCTTCATCACCGCCACCAACGCCAACCTGGCCACGTTCAAGGCCTCGGGTGTCGACATGGCGCTTAACTACAGCATCACGCCGGCTGACTACGGTGCGCCGTCCTGGCTGGGACGCCTTGGCTTCTCGACCCAGGGCACCTGGTACGAGAACCAGCAGTTCCAGTCCGACGCCGCTAGCCCGATGAGCGACAGCTTCGTTGGCGGTATCGGTGACGGCACGCCGGGTGAAACCACGCTGCCGGAGTGGAAGTTCAACACGCGCTTCTCGTGGGCGTATGAAGACTTCTCGGCTTCGCTGCGCTGGACGTATATCAGCAGCGTTGTCGATGATGCTGCTGATGTGGCTGCGGGCGATATCGGCAAGATCGACGCCTACAGCTACTTCTACCTGAACGCATCTTGGGCAGTGAACGACACGCTGGAGCTCTTCGGCGGGGTTGATAACCTGTTCGATAAGGATCCGCCGCGCTATGCGAGCGGTTTCCAGTATCAGACCGACCCGTCGACCTACGACGTCATCGGTCGTTACTTCTACGTCGGTGCTCGCGCCCGTTTCTAGGGTGCGTTCAGCGTAATACTGAGGGCGGCGGGTCTCATGGACCCGCCGCTTTTTTTGTCAAAGCGTTGGCGCTGAAACGAGGCTAGACGTGCATCGCCCTGGAAGTGACGCGAGTGCCGTGCGGTTTCAGCAGACAGGTAAGCAGGGCAAGAATCTACTGATCCTCACCTGACAATGACTCGTTTTTGAGAATGTGGCGCGCCACTCCCTCATTTCTGAGAAGGAGTGGCGCGAGTGACGGGGCTCGAACCCGCGACCTCCGGCGTGACAGGCCGGCACTCTAACCAACTGAGCTACACCCGCGTTTCTCCCCCCCGCGAGGAGGAGAGGAGGGGCGAATACGGTTCGTCGCGCTTTCGGTCAAGCGCATTGTGGCGCTTTTGCTAAAAAATCTGCGAATTCAGACTCTAGCGACCGCAATCCAGGCCTTCGGCGTCGGGCGAAGCCGCGCCGCCGAGGCCGAGCGCCTTCTGCATGAAGACCACGTCGCGCCAGCCGTCGAACTTCCACCCGGCGTCGCGGAAGGCGCCGACGTGGGCGAAGCCCGCCGCTTCGTGCAGGGCGATGGAGCCGGTGTTGGCGCTGTCGCCGATCACCGCCACCATCTGACGCATTCCCAGGGCCTCGCAGGCCCTAAGCAGGGCGTCCAGCAGTGTCTTGCCGACGCCCCGTCCGCGAAACGCTTCGGCGACGTAGATCGAGTCCTCGACCATGAAGCGATAGGCCGCGCGCAGGCGATAAGGCGCAGCATAGGCGTAGCCCGCGACCGCTCCGTCGATTTCGGCGACCAGAACCGGCAGACCTAGGGCTGCGGGTGCGGCTAAGCGCGCTCGCATTTCATCAGCACTGGGGACGTCCAGTTCGAACGTCCCCGTGCCGTTCAGCACGCTGTCGGCGTAGATGTCCGTTACGGCCGCCAGGTCGGCTTCCGCGAACGGCCGGACGATCACGCCTTTTCCCAGCCCTTCTCGACCGCCCAGACGGCGAAGGCGTAGTCGTGGGCGATGTCCTTCAGATAGTCGAAGCGGCCCGACGAGGCGAAGTGACCCGCCTCCATGTTGATCTTCAAGAGCACCGGCTTGCCCGAGGTCGAGGCCGGACGCAGCTTGGCCACCCACTTCTCCGGCTCCCAATAGGTGACGCGCGGATCGGACAGGCCGCCGGTCGCCAGCAGGGCCGGGTAGGGCTTGACCTCGATCTGATCGTAGGGGCTGTAGCTCAGCATGTAGTCGTAGGCGGCTGCATCCTCGAGCGGATTGCCCCATTCAGGCCATTCCGGCGGGGTCAGGGGCAGGCTGGTGTCGCTCATGGTGTTGATGACGTCGACGAAGGGCACGCCGCCGATCACGCCCGCCCACAGGTCCGGCCGCATATTGGTGACGGCGCCCATCAGGAGGCCGCCCGCGGATCGGCCTTCGGCGACGATGTTTCCGGCCTTGGTGTAGTTTTGCGCGATCAGGTGGTCAGCGGCCGCGATGAAATCGGTGAAGGTGTTCTTCTTGGTGAAGCGCCGGGCGGTCAGGAACCAGTTCCAGCCCTTGTCCGAGCCGCCGCGGATGTGGGCGATGGCGTAGATGAAGCCGCGATCGACCAGCGACAGCCGGTTGGTCGCGAAACTGGCCGCCATCGGGATGCCGTAGGAGCCGTAGCCGTATAGCAGCAGCGGCGCCGAGCCGTCGACCGGCGTGTCCTTGCGGCGCAGGACCGTCACTGGCACCAGTTCGCCGTCAGAGGCCGGGGCGTTCAGCCGTTCGACCACATAGTCCGCCGGATTGTGGCCCGAGGGGATTTCCTGAACCTTGCGCAGGGTGCGTTCCCGCGTTTTCAGATCGTAGTCATAGGTGGACGTCGGCGTGGACGGCGAGTTGTAGCCATAGCGCATGACTGTGGTGTCGAACTCCGACGCGCCGCCCAGCGACAGGGCGTAGGCGGGCTCGTCCACGGCGATCTCATGCTCGGCGCCGGCGCGATCACGGATGACGATCTTGGTGTTAGCGTCGGCGCGTTCCTGGCGACCCAGATAGTCCTTCACCAAGGCTACGCCCTCGATGAAGCGACCGGGCGTGTGCGGGATCAGATCCTTCCAGTTTGCCTTGCCCGGCGAGGCGGTCGGCGCCTCCATGACCTTGAAGTCGACAGCGTCGTCGGCGTTGGTGCGGATCACCCAGCGGTCGCCCCAGTGGTCCAGGTCATACAGGCGACCGACGTGGCGCGGCTCGGCTACTACGGGCGCGGCCGTGGGGGTGGCGGCCGGGATGATGCGGCTTTCCGACGTTTCCTGGTTGCCGATGGAGATGACGATGAAGGCGTCGTCGGCGGTGCGGCCGACGCCCTGGAACATGCCTTCGTCAGTTTCTTCATTGACCAGCGTGGTTTCGCCGCCGCGCGCCGGGCGACGGAAGATCTTGTCCGGGCGGCCGTTGTCGTCGCGGTTGGTCCAGAAGATCCACTGGCTATCGGGCGAGAAGGTGAAGTTGGCGCTGGCCGATTCGATCGGGTTGGGCAGCACCTCGCCGGTGGCCAGATCCTTCACATAGATCTTGTAGACTTCGGACCCCTGGGCGTCCTCGGCATAGCCGAACAGGGCGTGGTCGGGGCTGTGTTCGGTCGCCGAGACTTCCGAATAGGCCTTGCCCTCGGCCAGCTTGTTGCAGTCCAGCAGGATGATCTCGCCATCCTTTTTCCCGCGTGGGCGGCGGCAATAGAGCGGATGCTGGTCGCCGGTGTTATAGCGGACGTAGTATTGCCACGGCCCGTCGGCGGCGGGGACGGAGCTGTCGTCCTCCTTGATACGGCCCTTCATCTCCTCGAACATCTGCGCCTGCAGCGGCAGGGTGGAGGCCATCATGGCCTCGCGATAGGTGTTCTCGGCGGTCAGATGCTCCTTGACGTCGGCCTTGATCAGCGAGGGGTCGCGCAGCACGGCCTGCCAGTTGTCGTCCTTCATCCACTGATAGTCGTCGACGCGGACGCGGCCCAACTGTTCAATGCGGACGGGAACCTTCTTGGCGACGGGCGGCGTGGGTTTTGACATCGAGGCTCCGGTACTCTGGCGGGCAAGGGCGGGGGAGGCGGCGACCACGCCGACGGCGGCGGTCGAGGCGATCAGTTCACGGCGGTTCATGGCGTGGGCTTCCCCCTGAATATGATTTGAGCTGGACCTTGTGCCCGGCGACGCTCGGCGTCAAATGGCGGCATGATCATTCAGGATCTTCCGCCCGAACAACCCGCTGTCGTCGCCGCTCCGCCGCCCGAATGGGATCTGACGGTCGGCGTGATCAACGCCACTGTGCAATTGGATCAAGCCATCAGCGACGGCCAGAGGAAGGTCGGCACAGGTTTCCTCATCGCCGCGCCTCGGCCCGACGGCGCGCCGCGGGTGGTGCTGGTGACGGCGCGGCACGTGCTGGACGTCATGCCGGGCAATGAGGCGCGGATCGGCTGGCGCACGGCCGAGGCGGACGGCGCCTGGAAATTCACGCCGGAAAACCTGACGATCCGCGACGCGGACGGCGCGCCGTTGTGGACCGCGCATCCAGAGCGTGACGTGGCGGTGATGGAGATCACGGCGCCGCCCGCCTTCGCCCAGGCGGCGATTCCCGCCGGATGGCTGGCTGACGCCGAGGCCTTTGATCGCTGGCGTATGGGGCCGGGGGATGAACTTTTGGCGCTGGGCTATCCGCATGGGCTGTCGGCCAACCGGGCGGGCTTTCCCATCCTGCGGCTGGGGCGGATCAGCTCCTGGCCGCTGACGCCGATTCGGCACTTCCCGATCTTCCTGCTGGATTTCGTGGTGGCTCAGGGGAACTCCGGAGGGCCGGTCTTCTGGACTCCGGCGGCGCGCCGCGTGCCGGGAGCGCCGGTTCCCGACCATCCCTTTATCGCCGGTGTGCTGGTGCAGGAGGTTCAGAGCGGCGGACAGGGTATTGACCTGGGCGTCGTGGCCCACGCCGACTATGTACGCGAGACCATCGCCTTGCTGGATCAGTCGACCGCTACGCCCGAAACGCAGTCGAACGCCGCGCAGTAGCGGCGGCGCATTTCGTTTCTGATCGGGGCCGGGTCTTCCGGGCTGGCCCGGGTGACCTGAGCGTACCAGACGTCCCAGCCGATCGGTTTTTTGGTCGGCAGATAGTCCACGCCGTGCAGCGCCAGGACGCGAGCGACCCCTGCGGCGTGCCAGGCTTTCTCAGCTTCAAGGTCGGGATATAGCTCGGCCATCCAGCCGCGCAGAAGCGCCGCCTTTTCGGCCGGCATCTCGTTGACCTTCCAATCCCGGATCGAGCGTTCGGCCGCAGAGCGGCTGCCGCCATAGAAGCTGTCGGTAAAGGCCTGGGCGGCCTGGATATGTTCTGGGCCTGGTTCGGGGCCCTCCCACGGTTGGCGCAGCGGTTCGTCGTCTTCGTCTAGGATGTCGAAGGGCAGTTCGATGCTGAAAGGGACGCCCGCAAGCTGGGCGACGCGCCCTCGGAACACGATCGCCAGGGCGGCCTGCTGAAAGCCCGCATCGGCCGGCTTTGCCGACATGGCCGCGCACCGGGACAGGGCGCCGTCTTCATTATTGACGCACTCGAGCGTGACGTTTCCGTTGATCCGCAAGTCCCTGGCCAGGGCTGGGTAGTCGGAACGTTTCACATCCGGCGGAGTCTCCCAATGTGCAGGTTCGACCAGCAGAGCCAAGGTCGCCAGAAGCGTAATCATGCGGGGAACTCCGGACTATTCAGGGGTGGCGACGGTTTCGGCCGTCGGCCCGCAATCGTAACGGGCGCAAAAACGGCGACGCAGTTCGATCATCGGTTCGCGAGGATGGAGATCGCGACTGGCCTCGTTCAACTGTGGAACCCAGGATTCAGTCCAGTCATCCGGCTGTTTGGGCGGCATGGCGTCCAGCCCGCGCACGGCCAAGACGCGCGCCGCGGCCAGAGCCCGTCGCTGACGTTCCGTCTCCAGGTTTCCGAACAGCTCGGCGATCCAGCCTTCGGTCGTCCGGCGCATCTCGGGCGGCATCTGATCCAGCCGCCAGTGGCGTCGCAGGCGGGCGACCGGTTCGACGCTGCGTCGGGCGTAGCGACGGCCGCTTTCCAACTGTGCGGCGTTGGGCGTCGGGCCGGACCAGGGTGACGGCGGTGCGTCGCTGAATGGCGAGCTATTGAACGGCACGCGCGCCTTGAACACGCGCTCTTCGGGCGAAATGTCGGGCGCGGCCGGCGTCAATCGCGCCCGCTGGATCACGCGAACGGCCGCCTCGGCGAATCCCAGCCCATCGGGCCTTGCGCGCATGGCGGTGCAGGCGCTGGGCAGGCCTTCGGCCGTCGCCAGACAGTTCACTTCGGCCCAGCCGCTGATGTTCATGGCGGCGGCGAACGGCGGAAAGTCGTCTGGCGTCGGCGTAGGGCGTGTGAGCCAGGCGACAGGGGGATCGTGCGGTTGTTCGGCTTGGGAGGAAGCCCCGAGGATGGTCGCCAGAGTGAGCGCCAGGATCATTTCCTTGCGTCTCCGCAGTCATAGGCTGCACAGTAGCGGCGCTTCATTTCGGCGTCGATGGCCGTGAAGTCCGGCTCTCCGTAAGCCGCGCGAGCTTCAGCTTCGGTGATCTGAGGCGCTTCTGTTCCCAGAACGAAACGATCCATGGCTTCCTTGGCCCATAGTCGAGCCATGCCGAGGGCCAAGGCCTCAGCCAGTTCCGCATCGGGTGGAAACAGCTCTGTGGCCCATGCCTGGACGGCCGTTCGACGGCTTTCCGGCAATTCATCCAGCCCCAGACGCTCGGCGACAGACGGGATGCCGACGGCTTCGATGACTTCTAGGGCGTTGGCGAGTTGGGGAGCCGAAGGCTCCGGTCCGGTCCAGGGCGTTGTGGGAGGCGGGGCCGCGTCTTCTGGTTCTTCGAAATCGGCGGTGAAAGGCAAGCGAACCACGAACTTGGCCGGTGTCGCCACGCCGTTTACGCGGCGCGGCGTCAGACGATGGCGAAGGATGATGCGTTTGGCTGCATCGCCGAAACCCAGCCCTGTCGGCCGCTCGTCCTTGACCAGGCAGTTTTCGGGGCTGCCTTGGGGAGTGACCATGCACTCCAGGCTGACAGAGCCGTTCACGCCCAGATAGGCGGCGAAGATGGGGTAGTCGTCGCCATCGACTTGGGGTGGAACAACCCAGGCCGGATTTTCGACGACGACGGGGAGCCGCTTAGGTCGGGCTTTGTCTTCGGCAAAGGCGGTCGCGCCTGACCCGACAATGATCGTGCCCAGGACTGCCGCGCCGACTGTTCGATTCATACGAAAACGCCTCCCGCGCCTAGGTGGCACAGGAGGCGCTTTACGCTCAAGTCATAGAACGGCGATCAACCCGCCAGGGCTTCGGCGCTCATGCGTTGCAGCAGGTCGCCGCCCTGTCCGACAGCGGCCAAGCGGCTGGAGACGTGGCCCAGAACGTTGGCGGCGTAGACTTCATAGAGATCCAGCTTGCCCTGCAGCCACACGGCGTCGCCGTCATTGGCGTCCAGCTTCGCCTTGGCGGCAAGAGCGCCCTTGGCCAGCATCCAGCCGCCGACCACGTCGCCCATCAGTTTCAGATAGGCATCGGCGCCCGCCAGAACGTCGGCGGCGCGGGCCGGGTCCGACTTGGCGTCCAGCAGCCACAGGGTGGCGTCCTCGACCGCCTCGATAGCTGTGGCGAAACGCTCGACAGGCTTGCCGGCATAGAGGCGGTCGATCTGGGCCAGCGTCGCCTTCATCTCGGCGATCAGGGCCTTGGCCGACTCGCCGCCGTCCATCGACAGCTTGCGGCCCACCAGATCCATCGCCTGAATGCCGTTTGTGCCTTCATAGATCGGGGTGATGCGGGCGTCGCGATAGTATTGGGCCGCGCCGGTTTCCTCGATGAAGCCCATGCCGCCGTGGACCTGAACGCCCAGCGAAGCGACCTCGCAGCCGACGTCGGTGGACCAGGCCTTGGCGATCGGGGTGAACAGGTCTTCGCGGCCCTTCCAGACCTTGCGCTCTTCCTCGGTGGCGGCGTGGCGAGCCAGGTCGGCGGCGACGCCGGTCGACAGGCAGATGGCGCGCGCGGCGGCGACCTTGGCCTTCATCACCGACAGCATCCGGCGCACGTCGGGGTGGTCGAAGATCGGGGCGTCCTTCTGGCCGGTCCAGACGCTGCGGCCCTGACGGCGTTCCAGCGCATAGGCCAGGGCGTGCTGATAGGCGCGTTCGGCGATGCCCACGCCTTCGACGCCGACGGCCAGGCGGGCGGCGTTCATCATGACGAACATATGGGCCAGGCCCTGGTTCGGCTGTCCGACCAGTTCGGCGCGGGCGCCCTCATAGCTCATGACGCAGGTGGGCGAGGCGTGGATGCCCAGCTTGTGTTCGACGCCGACCGGGCGGAAGGCGTTGCGTTCGCCCAACGAACCGTCGGCGTTGACGGCGAACTTGGGCGTCAGGAACAGGCTGATGCCCTTGGGCCCCGCAGGCGCGTCGGGCAGGCGGGCCAGCACCAGATGGACGATATTGTCCGTGGCGTCGTGGTCGCCCCAGGTGATGAAGATCTTCTGGCCGGTCAGGGCGTAGGTTCCGTCGCCGTTGGGAACCGCCGTCGCCGTCAGGGCGCCCAGGTCGGACCCCGCGTGCGGTTCGGTCAGCACCATGGCGCCGGTCCATTCGCCGCTGACCAGCTTGGGCAGATAGGTGGCCTTCTGGTGTTCGTTGCCGACCTGCTCCAGCGCCTCGATGGAGGCCAGCGACAGCATGGGGCACAGGCCGAAGGCCATGTTGGCGGCGTGGACGGTCTCATAGGCCGCCAGTTCCAGCGCCTTGGGCAGGGCCTGTCCGCCGGCCTCGACCGAGGCGGTCAGGCTGGTCCAGCCGCCCGCCGCGAACTGTTGATAGGCGTCGGCGAATCCGGGCGCGGCCGTCACGGCGCCGTTGGCGTATTTGGCGCCCGCCAGATCGCCGGGGCGGTTCAGCGGCGCCAGCACCTCTTCGGAAAACTGACCGGCGGCGTCCAGCACGGCCGAGGCGACGTCGGCGTCATAATCGGGAAAGGCGCCGGTCGCCGCCACCTGGCCGATCCCGGCCACGGCGTCGAGGGCGAAGGCGATGTCACGGACGGGGGCGCGGTAGCTCATCGGTTATCCTCAGAAAGACGTTGCGCTTCTGTCGGCCGCCACGTCGCCGGGCGCAAGCCTGCTTGGACTTTGGTCGAGATTCCGCGCACTGTACGCGCCTGTTTGAACGGCTGACGCCGCGTAAGGAAAGGCCGACCGTGCCCGCCGACCGACCCGCTAGAGGCGACAGCCCCGAAATCGCCGCCGAGGCGTTGAAAACGGGGCGTTTGGTCATCCTGCCGACCGAGACGGTCTATGGTCTGGCGGCCGACGCCTCCAACCCGCAAGCGGTGGCGCGAATCTTCGAGGCCAAGGGTCGGCCGCGCTTCAATCCCCTGATCGCTCATGTCGCCAACGCCGTGGACGCCGAGGCGATCGCCGTGTTCGACGCCCAGGCGCGCGCGCTGGCCGAGGCCTTCTGGCCGGGGCCGTTGACCATTGTGGCCCCGGTGCGCGATCGCGAGCGGGTGTGTGATCTGGCGCGGGCGGGGCTGGACAGCGTGGCCGTGCGCGTGCCGGGCCATCCGCGCGCGCGGGCGGTCATCGGGGCCTTTGGCGGGCCGGTTGTCGCGCCGTCGGCCAACCGTTCGGGGCGGCCCAGCCCGACGACCTTCACCGACGCTATGGAAGAGACGGGTCATGCCGTGGGCGCCGCCGTCGATGGCGGCCCCTGCGCTGTGGGGGTGGAAAGCACCGTCGTCTCGGTGCTGGACGGTCAGGTCGCCCTGCTGCGTCCCGGTTCCGTCACGCGCGAAGAGATCGAGGCGGTCGCCGGGCCGCTGGCCGAAAGCGGGCAGGGGCACCGTTCGCCTGGCCGTCTGGCCCTGCATTATGCGCCCGACGCTCCGGTCCGGATCGAGGCGGACGGGGCGAGGGACGGCGAAATCCTGCTGGGTTTCGGCGCGGGCGTCGGCGATCCGCGCTGGAGCCTCAGCCCGAGCGGCGACCTGCGTGAGGCGGCGGCCAATCTGTTCCGCTTGCTGCGTGAGGCGGATCGCTCAAAGCCTTCGGGGATCGCGGTGTCGCCCATTCCGGCCAAGGGGCTGGGCGAGGCGATCAACGACCGCCTGCGTCGCGCGGCGGGCTTCGTCGGCTAGAGGAACCGCGCCTTTACATCCACGCTTGACGCCTTGCCGACCTTGGGCAGGCAGGTCTCAAGCCAGGTGTCGGCCGCTGTCCGGCCGTGCTGTTTCAACTCGTTCAGATAGCTCCACTCCGTGTCGAATTTGGAGTGAAGCGACTGGCCTCCCAGCCATTCGTCGGCCTCGATGACGTGGATGCGGATGCCGCGTCGACGGTCTTCGCCGGGCTTCAGCTTGCCCTCGGCGATCAGGTCCTGAACGAAGGCGACGGCCCTCAGTTCGGCGACCAGCGGGGCGTTGAAGACGATCTCGTTCAGCCGGTCGTTGATGTCGCCCACCTCGCGCGGGGTCTCGTCACGCTGGAACGGGTTGAGCGGCAGCAGCAGGATGTCGTCCGGCGTGTCCGTATAGAACAGCGGCCATAACGCGGGGTTGGCCAGATAGCCGCCATCCCAATAGGGTTCGCCCTCGATCTCGACCGCCTGAAACAGTTGGGGCAGGCAGGCTGAGGCCAGCAGCACCTCAGGCGCCATTTCCTCGGACTTGAAGATGCGCGAACGGCCCGCACGCACCGCCGTCGTCGAGACGAACATCTGGATGGATGAGGCGCGCAGGGCCTCGAAATCCACTGCCGTCTCCAGCACCCGGCGCAGCGGGTTCAGGTTGAACGGGTTGAAGGAATAGGGGCTCATCGACAGGGCCAGCGTCTGCCCCGCCTGCCACATCGGCGTGCCCTTCAACCAGTCGGGCGTCAGGGCGCGGGACCAGACGGCGCTATCGCCGAAGACGTTGCGCCCGCCGGACTGGTTCACCTCGCGCCACAGGGTGTCCAGCGCCTCGCGCCCGCCTTCGGCTCCACCGCGTTCCAGTCCGGTGATCAGGGCGGCGGCGTTCATCGCTCCGGCCGAGGCGGCTGTGGCCGCGCGCACGTCCAACACATCGGCCTCAAGCAGCCGGTCCAGCACGCCCCATTGAAAGGCGCCGTGCGCTCCGCCGCCCTGCAGGGCCAGACAGACAGGTTTGCGTTTCGCCATCAGCCTCTCCGTCTTTCGGCCCGCGCGGGCGCCATCGAGGCTATTGCGCGGTCCAGCCGCCGTCGACGGAGAAGTGGGCGCCGTTGGCCGAGGCGCCGAGATCCGACGCCAGATAGAGGAAGATGCCCGCCAGTTCGTCGGTCGTGACGAAGCGCTTGGTCGGCTGGGAGCCGAGAATGACGTTCTTCATCACGTCTTCCTCACTCATGTTGCGGGTGCGGGCCTGATCCTGAATCTGCTTGGCGACGATCGGCGTCTCGACGAAGCCGGGGCAGATGGCGTTGCAGGTGATGTTCTCCTGCGCCAGTTCCAGCGCCACCGTCTTGGTGAAGCCGATCACGCCGTGCTTGGCGGCGACATAGGCGGACTTGAACGGGCTGGCGACCAGGCCGTGCGCCGAGGCGACGTTGATGATCCGGCCGCGCCCCTGGGCCTTCATGATCGGGATAGCCGCCTTGGTCGCGTAGAAAGTCGAGGACAGGTTGATGGCGATGATCTTTTCCCACGCATCGGCGGGGAAGTTCTCGACCGCTTCGACGTGCTGGATGCCGGCGTTGTTGACCAGGATGTCGAGGCGGCCCAGCTCGCGCTGCGCCGTGGCGATCATGTCCTCGATCTGATCCGGCTGGGTCATGTCCGCGGGGTGATAAAGGACGCGCACGCCGGTTTCGGCAGCCAGGTTCGCGCGCGTCGTCTCGATGGCCTCGGCGTCGCCCAGGCCGTTCAGCATCACGTCGCCGCCGCATAGGGCCACGGCCCGCGCAAACGCCAGACCGATACCCGAGGTCGAGCCGGTGACGACCGCGACGCGGCCCTTGAGATCGTTCATCGCGAACATGACAGAAAGAACCCGTGGAAGATGTTGCTGCAACGCAACCTAACCGCAGTCGTTCAATCTGGCGATCAGGAATTTCCTTCCCTGATGAATATCCAGTCCGTGTCCGTCGAAAGACTCTTGTCGAAGCGATAGCCGTCACGATCGAAGGCTTTCAGATCCTCGACCTTCTCTAGCCTATTCTCGATGGCGAAGCGGGCCATGCCGCCGCGGGCCTTCTTGGCGTAGAAGGAGATGATGCGGGCCTCGCCGTCCTTCTTCTCCTTGAAGTGGGGGGTCACGACCGGCAGCTTCAACGCCCGCGCATCGACCGCGCCGAAATATTCGTGGCTGGCCAGGTTCACCAACGTCTGCTCGGCCAGTTTTCCGGCGTCTTCGTTCAGGCGCAGCGAAATCCGCTCGCCCCAGAAGTCGTACAGGGTGGAGCCGCGCTTGGTCTTCAGGCGGATGCCCATTTCCAGCCGATAGGGCTGAATCGCATCCAGCGGCCGCAGCAGACCATAGAAGCCAGACAGGATGCGCAGGTGATCCTGCGCCCAGTTCAGGTCGTCGACCGACAGTGTGCGCGCCGACAAGCCGTCATAGACATCGCCGGCGAAGGCGAAGACGGCCTGGAGCGCGCCTTCCGACGCATCGTTGTCGAAGGCCTGAAAGCGCTGATAGTTCAACTCGGCCAGGGCGTCGGAAATGGACATCAAGCGGCGTAGGTCCGCACGGCTGAGTTCGCGCGTCACCTTGGCCAGTTCGGCGGTCTCATCGGCGCATCGCCTCGGCGTTACGGGGGCGTCGATGGCGGGCGGATTGAAGTCCAGCTTTTTGGCCGGGGACAGGACGATCAACAAGACGATCGACTCCGTATGCGTCTCAAGAGCGGGCCTCATAGGCCGCTTCCACGAGGTTTTGAACCGCGAGAAACGTCACATACGGTCGCAAGCCCTCAAAAAAGAACCGCTGGATTCATGATCCGCTGCGGATCGATGGCCCGACGGATCGCCTGCATCGTGGCGACCTCAAGCGGTGATTTATAGCGACGGGCCTCGTCGGTTTTCAGCCGCCCCAGCCCGTGTTCAGCCGAAATCGAGCCGTCATAGCGAGCGACCACATCGTGGATGACCTCGGACCCTTCCATCCAGCGCGCGATGAAGGCGGCCACGTCCTCACCCACGCCGGGGATCACATCATAGTGAAGATTGCCGTCGCCGACGTGGCCGAAGACCGACACCCGGCAGCCGGGATGGAATTTTTCAACCGCCGCCGTCGCCTCGTCGATGAAGTCCGCGATTCGCGAGACGGGAACCGAGATGTCGTGTTTCCATCCGCCGCCTTCGGGCTTGAGGGCGGCCGAATGCTCTTCGCGCAGACGCCAGAATTCAGCCTTCTGGGCATCGTTCTGGGCGATGGCGGCGTCGACGATCAGGCCTTCCTCGAAGGCGGCGGTCAGCAGGCGCTCCATCGCCGCCTCGGCGCCGTCCGGCTCGCCCGAGGCCAGCTCGATCAGCACATACCAGGGCGGCGTGGTTTCCAGCGGTTCGCGCGTGTCGGGGATGTTCTTCAGCACCAGACTCATGCCAAGCCGCTTCATCAACTCGAAGGCCTCGACCCCGCCGCCGGTCTCGGCCTTGGCGCGGGCCAGCAGCACGACCGCGTCGTGGTGGCTCTCCAGCCCGACGATGGCCGTGGCGCGGCTGCGCATGATGGGAAACAGCTTCAGCGTCGCGGCCGTGACGACGCCCAGCGTGCCTTCGGCGCCGATGAACATCTGCTTCAGGTCATAGCCAGTGTTGTCCTTGCGCAGCCGCTTCAGGCCGTTGAACACCTGACCATCGGGCATGACCGCTTCGATGCCCAGCACCAGATCGCGCATCATGCCGTAGCGCAGGACGGCGGTGCCCCCCGCATTGGTCGAGATGACGCCGCCGATGGTGGCCGACCCCTCGGCCGCGAGGCTGAGGGGGAAGAAGCGGCCCTTCTCCTTGGCCAGTTCCTGCGCCTCCAGCAGGGTCACGCCCGCCTCGACCGTCATGGCGTCGTCCAGCGGCGTCACGTCGCGCACGGTCCGCAGCTTGCGCGTGGACAGCAGCACCTCGCCGTAAGGGATCTGGCCGCCGACCAGGCCCGTGCCGCCGCCTTGCGTCACTATGGCTGTGCCGTGACGGGCGCAGATCTCGACGGCGCGGGCGACTTCTTGGGTCGTGCGCGGTTGCAGCAGCAGCGGCGTCTCGCCGGTCCAGCGGCCGCGCCACTCAGTCAGCCACGGCGCCATCTCGGCGGCGTCTTGCGTCCAGGCGCCGGGCAGGGCGGCCTTGAGTTCAGCGAGGGATTCTGGCGTCGGGAGGGTCATATCGGCCTTGTGGCAAAAGGCGGCCCGTGGTGGAAGCGCAAAACCATGCCTTCTGGCGGTCAATTTGGGGGCAAAACATGATTCCGACACCGGCCGTGGGCGTGGTGTGCCTCAAAGGCGACGAAGTGCTGCTGATCCGTCGCGGCACGCCGCCGCGCGTGGGCGAATGGAGCCTGCCCGGCGGCCGCTTGGAGCCAGGCGAGCGCCTGGCCGCCGCCGCTCTTCGCGAACTGCGAGAGGAAACCGGCGTCGAGGCGGATCTGATCGGCCTGATCGATGTTGTGGATGGGCTGTTTCCAGAGGCGGGGCGACATTATGTCCTGATCGACTACGCCGCGCGTTGGACGTCGGGCGTGGTCGTTGCGGGCGATGACGCCGCCGATGCAGGCTTTTTCCCGCTCGAGACGGCCCTGACCATGGTCGACTGGGAAGAGACGCGACGCATCATTCGTATGGCGCGGCGAATGGCTGACGCGGATGTCATGTTGACGGAACCGGATTCTGTGGCGTGACGCACCCTGGGCGGCTAAGCTCTTTCTCCAACCGGAGGGCCTAATGAATTTTTCGCTGATTTTCTTTGTGATGTTCGCAGTCTTTGCGATCATCTTCCTGTTCAGCGTGATCAAGATCGTGCCGCAAGGCCGTGAATTCACGGTGGAACGGTTCGGTAAATACACCAAGACCCTGACGCCAGGCATCCATATCCTGACCCCGTTCGTCGAGCGCATCGGCCGCCGCATGAACATGATGGAGCAGGTGTTGGACGTGCCGACCCAGGAGGTCATCACCCGCGACAACGCCATGGTGAAGGTCGACGGCATCGTCTTCATTCAGGTGATGGACGCGGCCAAGGCGGCCTATCGCGTCGACGACTTGACCTACGCCATCGCCCAACTGTGCATGACCAATCTGCGGACCGTGGTCGGCTCAATGGAGCTGGACGAGGTGCTGAGCCAGCGCGACAGCATCAACACCCGCCTGCTGCACGTTATCGACGCCGCGACCGAGCCGTGGGGCATCAAGGCCAACCGCATCGAGATCAAGGATCTGACGCCGCCGGTGGACATCACCAACGCCATGGCCCGTCAGATGAAGGCCGAGCGCGAGCGCCGCGCCGTCATCACCGAGGCGGACGGCGAGAAGCAGGCCGCCATCGCCCGCGCCGAGGGCGCCAAGCAGGCGGCGATTCTGGAAGCCGAAGGCCGCAAGGAAGCAGCCTTCCGCGACGCCGAGGCCCGCGAACGTGAAGCCGAGGCTGAAGCCAAGGCCACCGCCATGGTGTCGGAGGCGATCGCCCGCGGCGACGTCAACGCCATCAACTACTTCGTGGCCCAGAAGTATGTGGAGGCCTTCGCCGAGCTGGCCCGTAGCCCGCAGCAGAAGACGGTCATCGTGCCGTCGGAAATGGGTGCCCTGGTCGGCACTATTGCGGGCGTCGGCGAACTGGTCGGCTTGGCCAAGGAACAGCAGCAGGTCCGCACGGACGCGCGTCAGGCCGCGCCGCGCGCCGCGCCGCGTCGTTCGAGCGGCGCCGTGCCGACGACGGAGTAGGGCATGGACTGGTTCGTCTCCCTCTACGCCTCGCAGCCGTTCTGGTTGTGGCTGGCGATCGGCGTCGTCCTGTTGGGCATAGAGGCGGCGGCTTCGACCGAGTGGCTGTTGTGGCCGGCGGTGTCGGCGGGGCTGACGGCCCTGCTGTCCGCCCTGGCACCGCAGCTGGGTCTGCCGGTCGAGATCGGCGTCTTCGCGGCGCTGACGGTGGCCTCAACCGTCCTGTCGCGTCGTCTGATCAAGCGGGTGAACCCCAAGGATCAGCCCGACATCAATGATCGCGACATCCGTCTGGTCGGCGAGCGCGCTCGGGTGGTCGAGGCCTTTGTCGGCGGGCGCGGCCGGGTCTTCGTATCGGGATCGGAATGGCCGGCCGAGATCGAAGGCGCTTCGCCCCTGGCGGGCGAGAGCGTCATCATCGAATCGGTGTCGGGGCCTCTGCTGAAGGTGCGGGCGCTCTAGCGTCCGCGCATTTCCGCCACGCCGCGATTGGCCAGGCCGTCGGCGCGTTCGTTCAGGGCGTGGCCGGCGTGGCCTTTCACCCAGTGCCATTTGACCTCGTGGCGGTTGCGGGCCTCGTCCAGGCGCCGCCACAGGTCTTCATTCTTGACCGGCTTCTTGTCGGCGGTCTTCCAACCGCGCGCTTTCCAGCCGCGAATCCATTCGGTCACGCCCTGCATGACGTATTTGCTGTCGGTGTGCAGATCGACGCGGCAGGGACGCTTCAACGCCTCCAACGCCATGATCGCGGCCATCAACTCCATGCGGTTGTTGGTCGTCAGGGACTCGCCGCCCCAGAGTTCTTTCTCGTGACCTCCGCCGGTTTGCAGGATCGCCCCCCAGCCGCCGGGGCCGGGATTGCCCTTGCAGGCGCCGTCGGTGTGGATGATGACGTGATCGTTGAGACTCATGGCCGCGATGCGTACAGCGTCCCTTGGCGCGTCGCCATCACTCAGCCTATATGACGCACAACAATCAGTCGGTGGGGCCGCGTCTCGGTGAGTCCCCTTGAGGAGGTATCGCCATGGGCTCCATGAGCATCTGGCATTGGGCCATCGTCGTCGTCGTCGTGCTGGTCCTGTTCGGCGGTCGCGGCAAGCTGTCGGGCATCATGGGCGACGCCGCCAAGGGCATTCGCGCCTTCAAGGATGGTCTGAAGGACGACACGGGCGCCAAGGACAAGGAAGCTCCGGGCGCCTTGCCGCGCACGGACGCCGAAAAAGAAGAACTGAACCGCTGATCCTCGCCGGAAGACGCTGAATCATGGGTGGTCTTGGCCCCGGAATCGGCGGGTTCGAAATCCTTGTCATCGGTCTGGTGGCCCTGCTTGTCGTGGGGCCTAAGGACTTGCCCATGCTCATGCGCCGGGTCGGCCAGTTCGTCGGCAAGGCGCGCGGCATGGCCAATGAGTTTCGCGCCAGCTTCGACGAAATGGCGCGCCAGTCCGAGCTGGACGACCTTCGCAAGGAGGTCGAGGCGTTGCGGTCGGGGCAGGGGATGTACGCCCTGGGCGCCGAGGCGGACGAAGCCTTCAAGGACATTCGCAAGGAGCTGGAGGCGCCAATCGAAGCGCCGGCCGTCCCTGCGCCCGCCGTGCCGGTCGCGGACGAGGCCCCTCAGCCAGTGGCCACGGGCGTCGATGAATGGCCGGATACTGCTTCGGACGCCGTTGCGCCTGAACCTGCGCCCAAACCCGTCGCCAAGCCGCGCGCCAAGAAGGCGGCCGCCGCCCCTGCCGACGGCGCCAAGACCAAGGCGCGCAAGCCGGCCGCCAAGCCTGGGCTGAAAGCTGACGCCGCTCGTCCCAAGGTCACGCGCACCAAGAAGGTTGATCTATGAGTCGCGCTGAACACGACGAAGCCGAGATCGAGGCTTCCCGCGCGCCCCTGATGGATCACCTGATCGAGTTGCGTTCGCGGCTGATGATCTGCGTGGTCGCCTTTGTCATCGCTTTCATCGGCTGTTTCGCCTTTTCCGAGACCCTCTATCTGTTCCTGGTGAAGCCCTATGTGGTCTCGGCCGCCTTCCACCAGACGGTAGGGGCTCACGGCCATGTGTCGCCGTTCAGTCTGATCCTGGGCACGGCCGGGTTGATCCCCGTGCCGGATGTGGATCACAACAGCGTAAAGCTGATCTACACCGCGCCGCTGGAGATCCTGTTCACCAAGATGAAGCTGGCGGGGCTGGGCGCCGTCATTGTGGCCTTTCCGGTGCTGGCTTGGCAGCTGTACCGCTTCGTCGCGCCGGGCCTGTATCGCAACGAGAAGGGCGCCTTCCTGCCCTTCCTGATCGCCGCGCCGGTGCTGTTCCTGCTGGGCGCGGCGCTGGTCTATTACGTCATGCTGCCGTTCGTGATGTGGTTCTCGCTGAGCCAGCAGATCATCGGCGAGGGCGTGGCGGCCGAACTTCTGCCTAAGGTGTCGGACTATCTGAACCTGGTCACGGCGTTGATCCTGGCCTTCGGCCTGTGCTTCCAGTTGCCGGTCGTGATGACCCTGCTGGGGCTGGCGGGCCTGATCAACAGTCAGATGATGGCTAAGGGGCGTCGCTACGCCATTGTCGCCGTGGTCGTGGTCGCCGCTGTGGTCACGCCGCCCGATCCGATCAGCCAGCTGATGTTGGCTGTGCCGATGGTCCTGCTCTACGAGGTCTCCATCTGGTGCGTCCGCATCATCGAACTGCGCCGCAAGAAGGCTGATGCCGCTGACGGGCTGGCGGCCTGACGGTTTCGGAGCAGCGCTCCTGGGCGGCTCTTTCTGATCGACAAGGCGACACGAAAAAAGCCCCGGACGGCGAACCGTCCGGGGCTTCTTGTTTCGGACTGATCCGGGGATCAGCAGCTGTAGTACATGTCGAACTCGACCGGGTGCGGGTGCAGTTGCAGCCGGGCGACCTCTTCCTGCTTCAGCGTGATGTAGGCGTCGATGAAGTCGTCATCCATGACGCCGCCCTTCTTGAGGAAGGCGCGGTCGGCGTCGAGCGCCTCAAGGGCTTCCTTCAGCGAACCGGCGACTTCCGGGATCGAATGACGCTCTTCCGGCGGCAGGTCGTACAGGTTCTTGTCGGCGGCCGCGCCCGGATCGATGCGGTTCTCGATGCCGTCCAGGCCCGCCATCAGCAGGGCCACGAAAGTCAGATAGGGATTGCCCATCGGGTCGGGGAAGCGGGCTTCCAGGCGCTTGGCCTTGGGCGAGGTGACGTGCGGGATGCGGATCGAGGCCGAGCGGTTGCTAGCCGAGTAGGCCAGCTTCACCGGCGCCTCATAGCCCGGCACTAGCCGCTTGTAGGAGTTGGTGGTCGAGTTGGCGAAGGCGTTGATGGCCTTGGCGTGCTTGATGACGCCGCCGATGTACCACAGGCATTCCTGCGACAGGCCGGCGTACTGGTCGCCGGCGAACTGGGGCTTGCCGTCCTTCCAGATCGACATGTGGACGTGCATGCCCGAGCCGTTGTCGCCGAACATCGGCTTGGCCATGAAGGTCGCCGACTTGCCATAGGCGTGGGCGACGTTGTGGATCACGTACTTATACAGCTGCATCCGGTCGGCCATGGTCAGCAGGTCGCTGAACTTCAGGCCCAGCTCGTGCTGAGCCGGGGCGACTTCGTGGTGGTGCTTCTCGGGGTCAAGGCCGAGATCCCGCATGACCGCCAGCATCTCGCCGCGCAGATCCTGGCCGGAATCGACCGGGTTGACCGGGAAGTAGCCGCCCTTGGTCGACGGACGGTGGCCCAGGTTGCCCTCGGCGTATTCGGCGCCCGTGTTGGCCGGCAGCTCGCTGGAGTCGAAGCTGTAGCGGGTGTCGTGCGGCGCGGTGTTCCAGCGCACGTCGTCGAAGACGAAGAACTCGGCTTCCGGGCCGAAGAAGACGGTGTCGCCCACGCCCGACGACTGGACATAGGCCAGGGCCTTCTTGGCCATGGAGCGGCTGTCGCGGTTGTAAGGCTCGGCCGTGTCCGGGTTCAGCACGTCGCAGAACAGGAACAGGGTCGTCTGCTGATAGAACGGGTCGATATAGGCGCTCGACAGGTCCGGCTTCAGCAGCATGTCGGACTCATTGATGGCTTTCCAGCCCGCGATCGACGAGCCGTCGAACATGGTGCCTTCTTCCAGAAAGTCCTCGTCCACCATGCCGATGTCGAAGGTCACGTGGTGGACGCGGCCGCGCGTGTCGGTGAAGCGAAGGTCGACGTACTGGACGTCCTTGTCCTTGATCTCTTGCAGGATCTTGTTGGCGGCGCTCATGGGGGGAGGTCCTGTAGCTGGGGAATTGAAATCGGCCGCCCCGAGAGGCGGCCGTCAGACTAGATGGCTTGGGCGCCGGTTTCGCCCGTGCGGATGCGGATGACGTCTTCGAGGGTGGTGATGAAGATCTTGCCGTCCCCGATCTTGCCGGTGCGGGCGGCGTTCTGAATCGTCTCGACCACGGCAGGGGCCAGGTCATCCGCCACCACGACCTCGATCTTGATCTTGGGCAGGAAGTCGATGACGTACTCGGCGCCGCGATAGAGTTCCGAATGGCCCTTCTGGCGGCCATATCCCTTGGCCTCCAGCACGGTCATGCCCTGCACTCCGATGTCCTGGAGAGCGTCTTTCACTTCATCCAGCTTGAACGGCTTGATGACGGCTTCAATCTTCTTCATGGCGGATCCCGAGCCGGCTCCTTTGTTGGTCCGACGCTCGGGTGGTAAAGGGACATTGCATTGCACAATATGGCAAGCGATTTTCGTCCGTTGAGGCCATCCGTGAACGGAAATCCACATGAAGTCGCATAACGACCCGGGCGAATGGCGTGATCGCCTGCCTTGGCCTGCCACTGAGACCCACAAGCACATGCGCGGCCGTCTGGGCGTGGTGTCGGGCGGCGCGCTGTCGACCGGCGCGGCGCGGCTGGCGGCGCGGGCCGGGCTGCGAGGCGGCGCTGGGCTGGTGAAGGTCTTCTGCCCGCCGGACGCCGCCGTGGTTCTGGCGCCCAGCCTGGAGGCTGTGATGCTGGCCGCCTTCACCGGGGCGGAGCAGCTTCAGGCCCTGGCGGAGCCGATGGACGCCGTTGTCATGGGGCCTGCGGCGGGATTGACCGACGCCACGGCGCACAACCTGATGGCTCTGGCGCGGACGGGGGCGGCCCTGATCGTGGATGCGGACGCCCTGACCCTGTTTCAGGACCGACCTCAGGAGCTGTTCGCCCTGCTGGATCGCGACGACGTCCTGACCCCGCATGAGGGAGAGTTTGAACGTCTGTTCCCGGGGCTTTTGGCCGCGGCGGGACGTGAGGCGGCGGCGATGGAGGCCGCGCGTCGCGCGGGGGCCGTCGTGGTGCTGAAAGGGGCCGCAACCGTCATTGCGGCCCATGACGGGCGCTGCACGGTCAGCACGCATGGCTCCCCCTGGTTGGCGACGGCGGGCAGCGGCGATGTTTTGGCAGGCCTGATCGGCGCCCTTGTCGCCCAGCATATGGATAGCTTCGACGCCGCCTGCGCGGCGGCGTGGATGCATGGCGATGCGGCGCGGCGTTTCGGGCCTGGGTTGATCTCCGAGGACTTGCCCGACTTGATCCCGGTCGTCCTGCGCGGATTGGCTGAAATCTGAGCGACAGGGGTCGGAGCGCGCGTTCTAGCTGGACAATAGCCAGCACCGCCTGCATGACGTCGGTATGCAAAAACGGCGGTCTTCAAAGCTCAAGGCGCTAGGGCTGATCGCCCTGGTCATCGTGTCGCCGTTAGCTGCGGCCATGGCGGCCTTTGCGTTTTCGAATTGGCATTCGGGCGTTTTCGGCGGCGCGTTCGCCGTCGCCGGGCTGACGACAGGATTTCTGATGCGCCTGCCGCGCGTCCAGGCGGCGGTGCGTCTTCTTCTGCCTCAGCCGGTAGAGTGAGACGTCGTTTTTCAGGAGAGGACCATGGTGCGGATGAGAGGACTCGAACCTCCACGCCTCGCGGCGCCAGAACCTAAATCTGGTGCGTCTACCAGTTCCGCCACATCCGCATAGGTTCGCTTGAGGCTGTAGGCGAGGGCGGTGATTTGGGCAATCCCGCTGGATATGAAAAAGGCTCCGGAGCGATCCGGAGCCTTCTCATTGTCGGGCCTGCCGCGCTTCGCGCTGCTTCAGGCCGAAGGACTGACCGTGATCAGTCCTTCTTGTTGTCGACGCCGTGGCCCATGGCCTCGACCGCCGATTCCAGGGTCGTGTCCTCGGTGATGTCGATGCCCTTAGCCAGCTTCGAGTGGGCGAAGCCGTACAGGCCGTAGATTAGGGCGCCGACCAGGGCGTAGACGCCCAGGATGGTCAGCGGCAGCGGGTTGTCGTTCAGGGCGTGCGTCACCATCGGGATGAAGTTGAACGACGCCAGGGTCAGACAGGCCAGGATGCCCAGAACGGCCGTGACCATGCCGCCCGGCACCTTGAACGGACGCTCCATCTCCGGGTGCTTGATACGCAGGACGATGACCGACAGGCAGACGATGGCGAAGGCCGTGGCCGTGCCCAGCGACACCAGGTCGCCCAGGATCGAGATGGGCAGGAAGGACGCCGCGATGGCGATGACGATGCCCAGCAGGATGGTCCCGATCCACGGGGTGCGGAACTTCGGGTGCACCAGGGCGAACGCCTTGGGCAGCAAGCCGTCGCGCGCCATGGTGTAGAAGATGCGCGTCTGGCCGTAGCACAGCACCAGCATGACCGAGGATAGGCCGGTGATGGCGCCGATCTTGATCAGGAAGGCGATCAGGTTCAGTTGCCCGCTCGGCGCGCCGGCCAGCGGCACATTGGCCCATTCCAGGCCCATGCGGTCGATGGCGACGGCGATCGGCGCCGGCGAGGCCAGCTCCAGGTAGGGGACGACGCCGGTCATGACGGCGGCCACGACCATGTAGATCAGGGTGCAGACGAACAGGGCGCCCAGGATGCCGATCGGCACGTCCTTCGACGGGTTCTTGGCTTCGGCGGCGGCGGTCGAAACCGCTTCAAAGCCGACGTAGGCGAAGAAGATGATCGAGGCGCCGCGGAAGATGCCGCCGACGCCGAACTGGTCCCAGCTCTCGCCCTGCGGCGGGATGAAGGGATCCCAGTTGGCCGGGTTGATGTACTGCAGACCCACGGCGATGAAGGTCAGCAGGACGATGATCTTGATGACGACGATGGCGTTGTTGATGTTCGCCGATTCCGACACGCCCAGCACCAGCAGGCCGCAGACGGCGGCGATGCCGACGGCCGCGACCAGATTGAAGGTGCCCGTCAGCGGGAAGCCTGCATTGTCGCCCGAGGCGACGTACTGGATCAGAGGGGTGGCCCACTGAGGCCCTTCGCCGCCGGGATAGGTTATTGTCGGGAACAGACTAGCGCTTAGGCCGAAGTCGTTCAGGATAGACACCACATAGCCGGACCAGCCCACCGCCACGGTCGAGGCCGCGACGCCGTATTCCAGCACTAGCAGCCAGCCCATGACCCAGGCGAAAACTTCGCCCAGGGTGCCGTAGGCGTAGGTGTAGGCCGAACCCGACACCGGCATGGTCGACGCCAGTTCGGCGTAGCACAGCCCCGCCAGGGCGCAGGCGATGCCGGCGATGACGAAGGAGAACATGATGGCCGGACCGGCGTGCGCCGAGGCCACCTGACCCGTCAGAACGAAGATGCCGGCGCCGATGATGGCGCCGATGCCCAGACTCATCAGATTCAGCGGGCCGAGAGTCCGCTTCAGCTCGCTCTTGGCGGCTTCCTTCTGAATCTGGGCGATGGATTTTTTAAGAAATAGCCGGTTTCCGGCAGGCTTTACGCCGTCTGCAGACATGCAGGTGCGCCCCCAACTTATGCGACGACCCCTCCCGGGTCGCCTTCTTGGGCGGGGACGCTAGCCATCTGAACGCTCAGGCGCAACGCGGTTTACGAAGGATGACGCGTCGACGACGCTTTCGTGAACCCCGTCGAAGGCGCTACAGGCCGGTGATGTTGCCGATTCACGCCGTTCTTGAGCCGCTGAAGGCGGCCCTGGCCCAGACCCACGCCGTCGTCCTGGCCGCCCCGCCGGGCGCGGGCAAGACCACGGTCGTGCCCTTGGCCTTGCTGGATCAGCCGTGGCTAGGAGAAGGCAAGGTCTTGGTGCTGGAGCCGCGACGACTGGCCGCGCGCGCCGCAGCCGATCGCATGGCCGCCTCTCTGGGTCAGAAGGCCGGCGAAACCGTCGGATATCGCACCCGCCTGCAGAGTCGGATCGGCTCGGAAACCCGAATCGAGGTGGTCACCGAGGGCGTCTTCACGCGGATGATTCTCGACGACCCTGCGCTGGAAGGCGTGGACGCCGTTCTGTTCGACGAATTCCACGAACGCAGCCTGGATGCCGACCTGGGCCTCGCCCTGGCGCGCGAGAGCCAGTCGGTGTTGCGCGACGACCTGCGCCTGCTGGTCATGTCGGCCACGCTGGACATCGTGGGCGTGTCGCGCCTGCTGGAAGACGCGCCCGTCATCGAGGCCGAAGGGCGGATGTTCCCGGTCGAGACCCGCTACCTGGGCCGAAACCCGGTCGAGCGGCTCGAGGACGCCATGGCCAAGGCCGTGATCCAGGCCTTGCACGATGAGACCGGCTCCATCCTGGCGTTCCTGCCGGGGCAGGGCGAAATCCACCGGGTCGTTCAACGGTTGAATGATCGTCTGCGCGATCCGACCGTCGATGTCGTCGCCCTCTATGGGGCACTGGACAAGGGCGAGCAGGACCGCGCCATCGAGCCTGCGGCGCCCGGCCGCCGCAAGGTGGTGCTGGCGACCTCGGTGGCCGAGACGAGTTTGACCATTGAGGGCGTGCGCGTGGTCATCGACGGGGGTCTGTCGCGCGTGCCGCGATTCGATCCGTCCAGCGGCCTGACGCGGCTGGCTACGGTCAAGGTCAGCAAGTCCTCGGCTGAGCAGCGCCGGGGCCGCGCGGGCCGGGTCGAACCCGGCGTTTGCTATCGCCTGTGGGACCAGGAGCAGACGCGCGGCCTGGTCGCCCACCAGCGGCCCGAGATCCAAGAGGCGGACCTCACCGCCTTCGCCCTCGATCTGGCGCGGTGGGGTGCGAAGTCGGTCGAAGGGCTGGCCCTGCTGGACCCGCCGCCTGCCGGGGCCATGGCCGAGGCGCGCAAGGTGCTGGCCCGGCTGGGCGCGTTGGACGGCAAGGGCGATCTGACGCCGCACGGACGGCGGTTGACCCGCATTCCGCTGGCGCCGCGGCTGGCGCATATGGTCGCGGTCGCCTCGGATCAGGGCGACGCTCTAGGCGGGGGGAAGATCGCAGCCGTGCTCAGCGAACCGGGGCTGGGCGGGAACGGCGTCGATCTGCACGATCGCCTGAAGGGGTTTGAGCGAGATCGCTCGCCGCGCGGCCGCGATGCGATGAAGCTGGCCGAACGCTGGGCGCGGGCGGCAGGCGGCGGTCGAGACGGAGAGGCGGATGCAGGTCTGCTGCTGGCCGAAGCCTTCCCTGAACGCATCGCGCGCGCCAAGGGCAAGCCGGGCGAGGTGCTGCTGGCCTCGGGGCGCGGCGCCTTCATCGAGCCGACGGACCATCTGGCCCGCGAACCTTGGCTGGCCGTGGCTGAGCTGGGAGGCGGCGACGCCCGCGACCGCATCCGTCTGGCGGCGGGGCTGGACGCCTCGACGCTCGAAAGCGATCTGGCGCATCTGATCGAGGTCGAGGACAGGCTGGCGCGCGAGCCTTCGGGCAAGCCGGTGATCCGCCGTATCCGTCGCATCGGCGCCCTTGTGTTGGATGAAAAGGTCGTCGGCGCGCCGGACCGAGCGGCCATGACGGCGGCGCTGAAATCGGAGATCGAGGCCGGGGGCCTGGGCGCGCTGAAATGGGGCGAGCAGGCAGGGGCGCTTCGGGCGCGCCTGGCCTTCCTGCGTGGGCTGGACGAGGCTTGGCCCGACGTGTCGGATGAAGGCTTGCTGGCGGCGCGAGAGGACTGGCTGTGGCCGTTGCTGGATGGGGCGCGGTCGCTGGCCGACATCGGCGACGGCAGGCTGGCCGAGGCCTTGCGCGGCCTGATCCCTTGGGACTTGCAGCGCAGGTTGGACGAGCTGGCGCCGACGCGCCTAACCACGCCGCTCGGCAGCGCGGGCGTCGACTATGCCGCCGAGGGCGGGCCGCGCGTCGAAATCCGCGTGCAGGAACTGTTCGGGGTGAAGACCCACCCGACGGTGGGCGGCGGCCGCATCCCTCTGACGCTTAGCCTGCTGTCGCCCGCACGAAGGCCGGTGCAGGTGACGAAGGACTTGCCGGGATTCTGGTCTGGTTCATGGGCTGCGGTCCGCAGCGAGATGCGGGGCCGCTATCCGCGCCACCCCTGGCCGGAAGACCCGGCCAATGCGGCGCCGACCAATCGGGCCAAGCCGCGCGGAACCTGATCCTGTCCGCTTGACGCCTGACAGCGGCGCGCCGCAAAGATCGTGCGTCAACCGTAAGGATTTCGCGTGACCGACGCCGCCGTTTCACCGCCTTCCGCCTCCAAGCGGCGCGTTCTGTTCGCCAGCCTGATCGGCACGACGATCGAGTTCTACGACTTCTACATCTACGCCACGGCGGCGGTGCTGGTTTTTCCAGACCTGTTCTTCCCTGGCGGGGATCGGATGACGGCCATGCTGGCCTCGTTCGCGACCTTCTCGATCGCCTTTTTCGCGCGGCCGATCGGAGCGGTCGTCTTCGGCCACTTCGGCGACCGAGTGGGTCGTAAGGCGACCCTGGTGGCGGCGCTGATGACCATGGGCCTGTCGACCATCGCCATTGGCTTGCTGCCGACCTGGCATTCAGTCGGAGTGATCGCGCCTCTGTTGCTGGCCCTTTTCCGGTTCGGCCAGGGGCTGGGGCTGGGCGGCGAGTGGGGCGGAGCGGTGCTGTTGGCGACCGAGAACGCCCCGCCGGGCAAGAAGGCCTGGTTCGGCATGTTCCCGCAGCTGGGCGCGCCGATCGGCTTCATCCTGTCGACCCTGTCCTTCATCATCCTCAGCCAGGTGATGAGCGAGAGCCAGTTTATGGCCTGGGGGTGGCGCGTTCCCTTCATCGCCAGCGCCCTGCTGGTCGTCGTCGGGCTGTGGATGCGGCTGAAGATCACCGAAACGCCCGAGTTCAAACGCGCCATCGACCGCGCCGAACGGGTCCAGGCGCCCGCACTGACGCTTGTGACGCACCACAAGTTCGCCCTGCTGACCGGAACCTTGGCGGGGCTGGCGACCTTCGTCCTGTTCTATCTGATGACGGTCTTCGCCTTGGGCTGGGGTACGACCAGCATGGGCTATACGCGCGAGCAGTTCCTGCCGATCCAGTTGCTGGGCGTCTGCTTCTTCGGCCTGTTCATTCCGTTGGCGGCCTTGGCGGCGGACAAATGGGGGCAGGGGCGGACCCTGCTCGTGACCACCGTCGCTATCGCCCTGTTCGGTCTGATCCTGGCGCCCTTGTTCGGCGGCGGGGGCATAGTAGGCGTTGTCGCCTTCTTCATCATCGGCTTCAGCCTGATGGGCTGCACCTACGGCCCGTTGGGCGCGGCTCTGGCGCGGCCGTTCCCGACGAGCGTGCGCTATACGGGCGCGTCCATGACCTTCAATCTGGCGGGCATCCTCGGCGCCTCGCTGGCGCCCTTTGCCGCGACCTGGTTGGCGGGTCACTACGGCCTTCACGCCGTCGGCGCCTATCTGACGGTGGCGGCCGTGCTGACGGTTCTGGCCCTGATCGGCATGGGTCGCATCAAGACCGAAGGCGAGGCCTAGAGGCTGGAGCCGTAGGCCGCGTCCGTCACGGCATAGACCATGACACCCGTCGCGACGGCCAGGTTCAGGCTGTCGGCGCGGCCGCGCATGGGAATCTTGACGTTCAAGTCGCAGGCGGCGGCCAGTTCATCAGTCAGACCCGCCTGTTCATTGCCCATCATGATGATGGCGGGATGGCGCACAGGGCTGTCGCGATAGCCGTGCGTCGCGTCCAGGCGGGTGCCGATCACGCTGCCCGGCCATTGGGCGCGCCAGGCCAGGAACTCTTCGCGCGAGGCCTTGCTGATGGTCACGGCGAAGACCGAGCCCATGGTCGCGCGCACCGCCTCGACCGAGAAGGGATCGACGCAGTCGCCGATCAGGATGACCCCGCCGCACCCGGCCGAGTCCGCGGTGCGGATGATGGTGCCCAGATTGCCCGGATCGCGCACCTGCTCCAGCGCCACCCAGCAGGGCTTGGCGTCAGGCTGGATGGCGTCCAGCGGGGTATAGACCTGTTCGAACACGCCCAGCACCGTCTGCGGATTGTCACGACGGCTGATCTTTTCGAGGATGGCGTGGGTGACGACGATGATCTGGCCGCCGGCCTTCAGCGTTTCGGCCTTGGCGCGGTCCAGCAACGGATGCGGGCGGGCGTCCTGGCCGACCAGCAGCATGACCGGCGCGCGGCCCTGATCCAGCGCTTCACCGATGAACTTCAGCCCTTCGGCCAGGAAGCGGCCGGTCGCCTCGCGCTCCTTGCGCATGTGCAGGGCGCGTACGGCCTTGATCGTGTCATTGGTCAGAGAGGTGATGAGGCGTTCGGTCATCAGGCGCGACCCCCGTCGTTGCTCCATCGGGCGAAGAAGCTGAGGCCGATGGCGCGGGCGTTCTTGCCGTCTTCGGACAGGGCCAACTCGCCCCAGCCGATACGGCCGCCGCGATCATGGGTCGCCTCGGCCATCATGTGCGCCAGCGACAGGCCGGAAATCCGCGCGGCATAGGCGTTCAGCAACAGGAAGGAGGCGTCGTCTGACAGCAGGGCGGCGCAGTCTTTCAGCAGCCCCGGCATGTCCTCGAACAGGCGCCAGACCTCGCCGTTGGCGCCGCGGCCGTATTTCGGCGGGTCCAGGATGATGCCGTCATACTTGCTGCCGCGACGGACTTCACGCGCCACGAATTTGCGGGCGTCCTCGACGATCCAGCGGATCGGGCGGTCAGATAGGCCTGACAGTTCGGCGTTCTCGCGGGCGTAGGCGACCGACTTCTTGGAGGCGTCGACGTGGGTGACGTGGGCGCCCGCCGTCGAGCACGCCAGACTAGCCACGCCGGTGTAGCCGAACAGGTTCAGGATCTTGGGTTGCTGCAGGGTGCGGACGCGGGCGTCCAGCCATTCCCAGTTGGCCGCCTGCTCGGGGAAGAAGGCCAGATGGCGGAACGGGGTGAACCGTCCCATGAAACGCACGTCGCGCCATTGCAGAGGGAAGGCGTCGATCGGGCCGTGGGCGTCGAAGCGCCAGCGGCCGGAATCTTCTTCCTCCTGCTGCGGATCGAACATGGCGTTGGCGCGATCGAAGGCGCTCTCGTTATGCGCCTTCCAGAAGCACTGGGGCTCGGGCCGCACGACGGTATAGCGGCCGTAACGCTCCAGCTTGCGGCCGTCGCCGCTGTCCAGAAGGGCGTAGTCCGACCACCCGCGCGTGACGAGGGTTTCGGGCGAGGAGGAGAGAACCGGAGCCATGCGCGCTGATAGGCGCTCAAGCAGCCGCTCGTCCAGCGTCAGCACCGTCGATCATGGCGATATCAGGTTCGGGTTCAGCCTGATGCGGGGTTTTGTCCCAGTGATGCGGTTCAAAGATCAGTCGGATCACGGCATGGGCGAACGCCAGGCTGAGCAGGCACCAGTAGGCTAGGGACGCCAGCATGTCGCCCAGGCCATAGGAACCGCCTGCCTGTCGGACGCCCCGGTGCTTCAGCAGCCAGGCGGCGATGACGCCGGAGACCAGAACGACGCTGCCCAGCGGCGAAAAGTGAGGAAGGCGCCCGGCGACGATAGAGGTTAGGGCCAGACTGAACATCCAGGCGGCGCAGACGGCGTGAATAGCGGCTGACGCCACTCCGGCGCCGACGGTGGCGGCCAGCGCCGTCCAACCTCGCCAGCCCATCCCCTCACTGTAACGCGTATGGACCGCCAGGGTTTGCAGATACCCTTTCAGCCAGCGTGTGCGTTGGGGCAGCCACAGCGGCAAGGGGCCGGGCGGCGGTTCGTAGGTCGGCCTCTGGATGACGCCGAGCCGATAGCCGGCGCGCCAGATGCGAAAGCCCAGATCGGCGTCCTCGGTGACGTTCCAGGCGTCCCAGCCTCCCAGCGCCCGCAAGACGGGCACGCGGAAGTGGTTGCTGGTTCCGCCGAGAGGAAAGGGCAGGGCCAGACGACTCATGGCCGGTAGGGTGACCTCAAACAGGGCGGCGTATTCGGCCGCGAACTGTCGGTCGAGAAAGGGGCTGGCGCTGGCCTTGTTCCTGCAGCGGATGCGTAACGGCGCCTGAAGGCAGGCCAGGCTGTCGCCTTCATGGATGAAGCGCGTCGCCGCCTCGCGCAGTTGCAGCGGGTCGGGATCGTCTTCTGCATCATAGATGGTGATCAGGTCGCCGCTACAGCGCGCCAGGGCGTAGTTCAGGGCGCGGGGCTTGGTCTTGGGCGCGCCGGGCGGCACGATCAACACCTGAAGCCAGTCAGGCCTGGGCAGGTCCAACGCAGCCTTGATCGTCGCGACGTCATCCGCCTCAAGCGCAAGAAAGCCTTCGAGACGATCGCTCGGATAGTCGATGCCGGTCAGCCGTTCGATCAGTTGCGGCAGGACGGCCGTCTCCTGATACAGGGCCGCCACAACCGTATAGCGAGGCCATGGACATGACGGGTCCGCGCAAATTTGCGGCGTGTCAGACAAGGGCTGGACACGGCTGTTCCAGAGCAGGAACACCCTCCATGCGGCCAAGCTCATGAAGCCGATCTGCAAGCTCAGAAGTACGACCGCCCCTGACAGCGGGGCCATGGCCGTGGCGCCCAAAACGCCGGTGAGAATGAGGGTGAGGCCCAGCGTCTGACGGGTTGTCAGCGTGGTCCGCGCAGACTTCAGAGCATCGTCGTCCGCCCGGGCGGCCGTTCCCCTTCGCATCGTCGCCCTCCCGTCCAGAGACCGACGTTATACTGACATTTCTGTAAAGCAATATATTTGGCCGGAGCCGACTTTTGCGGTTATCACTGGCCACACACACTGGGAGTTCAGCTTGGGGAGCATTCGAGTGTCGCTCGCATCTGCCGCATCGTCGCGTTCGACACGAAAACCCAAGGGTGAAGGGCACGAGCGCCGTGCAGAAATCCTGGCGGCGGCGGAAGGTATCTTCGTCGAGCGGGGCTATGAAGGGGCCACCATTCGCAAGATCGCGGATGAGGTGGGCCTGTCGTCGACCGCCCTCTATATGCACTTCGCGGACAAAGGCGAGATCCTCAACGAGATCTGTCGCAACGCCTTCGACACCCTGGCCGAGCAACACCGACGGACCTTGGCGGAGGATGCGCCTCCCTTGGCGCGGCTGCGGCGGATCGTCGAGAACTATATGGCGTTCGGCTTCGCCAATCCCAACGCCTATCGCCTGGCCTATCTGACTCCGCAGGTCCATACGCGCCACGGCGCCGAGACCGTGGCGCAACAGAGCGGGGCCGACCTGTTCCGCGCCTTTGTCAGCGTGGTCGAGGAGGCGGTCGATCAGGGCGCGCTGCGAGGCGATCCGCGCACGCTGGCGCAGGTCATCTGGGCCAGCGCCCATGGGCTGGTCTCGATCATGACGACCAAGCCTTATTTCGATTGGGCGGATCGTGAGACCTTGGTCCGGACCCAGATGGACGCCTTGTTCGCGGGATTGACCGCCTCGTGAAGGTCGCGATCGCGGCCGTCGTTTCGGTGATGGCGTGTTGGAGCAGCGTCGCGGCGGCCGAGCCCTTGCGGGTCATGGCGCTGGATCAGTGCGCCGATCAGTTTGTCCTCGCCCTTGCCCCTGACGCTGAGCTGGGTCTGTCTCCGAGAGCGGATGATCCCGATTCCTGGCTGCGCGCTGACGTCCAGGGCCATCGGCGAGTGCGGCCGACGTTGGAGGCCGCTGTCGGCTTTCGACCCGATGTGGCGGTGCGCTACTGGGGCGGCGACGCCCGCCTTCTGGCCGCTTTGGAGCGCGATGGCGTCCCCACGGTTACGATATCCGACGCCACGGACATGGATGGGGTTCGCGCCAACATTCATGCCGTAGCTCAGGCTCTGGGCCGCCCTGAGCGTGGCGAGGCTTTGGTGCAGCGCATGGAGGCGCAGTTGGCCAAGGCCGAAGGCGCAGGCCGAGAGCGCAAGGCCGTTTACGTCACAGCTAGCGGCTTCACTTCCGGGCCTGGCTCATTGATGGACGCTGTCCTGCGCGCGGCTGGGTTTCGCAATGCAGTCGAACGGCCGGGTTATCAACCTCTGGGTCTGGAAAGGGTGCTGCTGACGCCGCCCGCCCTGTACGTGAAGGGCTTCTTCGACCTGGTGCGTTCGGATTGGCGAGGGGCGGGACGGCATCCGGTGATGCAACGCGCCATGCGAGGGCGGACGGCGGCTGAACTGCCCGGTGCGACGCTGACATGTCCGGCCTGGTTCGCCGCAGACGCCGCCGCGCAACTGGCCGAGCAGGCGTCATGAGCAAGACTTCGACGCTGAATATCGGCCTGGCGACGGCGATCACGTTGGCGATCGCACTGGCGGTGACGCTGGGCGAGACCCGTTTCAACACCGCCGATTATATGATGGCCTTGGGCGCTCCGGGCTCCGGACCTGGCGAGGTGCTCTGGCTCGTGCGCGCCCCCCGAGCGGTCTGCGCCCTGTTCGTCGGCGCAGCTCTGGGGCTGGCGGGGGCGGTGATGCAGGGGCTGTTGCGCAACCCGCTGGCCGAACCGGGCGTGCTGGGCGTGTCCGCGACTGCGGCCCTGGCCGCCGCGACGGCCATCGTGCTGGGTCTAGCGGCGATCCCCGGCGCGGTGGAAGTTTCGGCTCTGTTCGGCGCGACGGTCGGCGGCGGGCTGTTAATCGCCCTGGCCGCACGGGTGCGGACGCCCGAGGCGCTGATCCTGTTCGGCGTGGCTCTGTCCAGTTTCGCGGGCGCGTTGACCGCCTTGATCTTCAACCTGTCGCCGTCGCCGATCGCCTCGGCGGAGGTGATGAATTGGCTGCTGGGCTCGGTCGAGAACCGCAGTTGGATTGATGTCGCCTGGGTGGCCCCCGCCGTCCTGATCGCCGCCTTGCTGGCGCGAGGCGCGTCGCCGGGCCTGCGGATGCTGACCCTGGGCGAGGAGGCGGCGCGGGCGTCCGGCCTGTCGATGGGGCGAATGCGCGTGCTGGCGCTGGCGGCTGCCGCCGTGGCGGCGGGCGCGGCGGTGGCTGTGGCGGGCGTCATCGGCTTCGTCGGTCTGGCGGCGCCGCATCTGGTGCGGGCGGCGGTGCGCGGCGATCCGGGGCGACTGCTTCTGCCGTCAGCCCTCGCTGGCGGTTTGATGTTGGTCGCCGCTGATCTGGCGGCGCGTATGCTGCCGACGGATCAGGAGTTGAAGCTGGGCGTCTTCACCGCCCTGGTCGGCGCGCCTTTGTTCGCCCTGATCGCCTGGCGCGCGGCGCGGGAGTGGCGACTGTGAGCTTTCTGCTGGAGCTAGAGAACGCACACGTCCGCGTCGGCGGGGTTGATGTGCTGAAAGGCGCGTCCCTGTCGGTGCGGCCGGGCGAGGTGGTCGCCCTGTGCGGGCCGAACGGGGCGGGCAAGTCGACGGCGGTGCGCACCGCCCTGGGGCTGACGTCGCTGACGCAAGGCGCCGCGCGCTTGGGCGACGATGAGGCGCGGCGTCTGTCCGAGCGTCAGCGCGGCGAGCGCGCAGCCTATCTGCCGCAGGACCGCTCCATCGCCTGGAACCTACCGGCGGTCGAGTTGGCGGCGCTGGGCGCGCCCTTCCTGGCGGGCGCCGCCGCGCTGGACCGTGCGCGCGCCGCGCTGAACGAGGTGGGTGTCGGTCATCTGGCGGATCGCGGCGTGGCCGAGATGTCGGGCGGCGAGCGGGCGCGCGTTCTGCTGGCCCGCGCCCTGACGGTTTCCGCTCCCTTGCTGGTCGCGGACGAGCCGATCGCCGGTCTAGACCCTGACGCTCAGCTTCTGGTGCTT
The DNA here is from genome assembly GCF_001956865.1 of Brevundimonas sp. ZS04. Lineage (NCBI taxonomy): Bacteria > Pseudomonadati > Pseudomonadota > Alphaproteobacteria > Caulobacterales > Caulobacteraceae > Brevundimonas > Brevundimonas sp. ZS04. The sequence goes on along the minus strand of NZ_MTHE01000016.1, from coordinate 7,989 downwards.
GAACGGCTGCGGGCGCGCGCAGGCGCCGGGCATGGCGTCCTGGTCAGCTTGCATGACCTGACGCTGGCCGCGCGCTTCGCCGATCGGGTCGTGGTGCTGGATCAAGGGCGGACGGCGGCCGACGGCGCGCCGACCGAGGCCCTGTCGCCGCGCGTGCTGAAGACCGTCTTCAACCTCGACGCCGTTTGGCTGGAGGCCTTGGACGGGCCGCTGCTGGCGGCTCGCCGTCTGTCGTCCCAGTAGCGGATCAGGGTTGATAGGGACGCGGGCCGGTGTTGGGCGGCGTGCCGCGCGCCAGGTCCGCCGAGGGCGTCAGAGGCGCCGAGCCGCCGTTCAGGCGGGCGCGATAGACCTGCATGTTCTCCATCACCCGCATCATGTAGTTGCGCGTCTCGGTGAAGGGGGCGCATTCGATGAAGTCGATGGGATCAACCTGCGCCTGACGCGGGTCGCCGCAGCGAGCGGTCCATTGCGGCGGGCGCGCCGGGCCGGCGTTGTAGCCGACGGAGGCCAGCAGCGGAGAGCCGCCGAAGTTGTTCATCAGTTCGCCCAGGTGGTAGCTGCCCAAGGTCATGTTGACCTCCGGATCCCACAGCTGTTCGGAGCTGAATGAACGGCCCATACGGCGCGCTACGCCCTGCGCCGTCGCGGGCAGAAGCTGCATCATGCCCCGCGCATCGGCGTGCGAGCGGACCAGAGGATCGAAGCTGGATTCCTGACGGGTGATGGCCAGGGCGAACTCGTTCGGCGCCATGCCCGGAACCTGCTGCGGCAGACGGATCGGATACATGCGCTCGGGCATGACGAAGCCGCGCTGGCTAGCCGCGCGACCGACCATCATCGAGCCGAACTGGTCGCCGTAGCCCTGCATCAGGTCGAACAACTGCGACAGGTCGTAGGGCGACGGCAGCGTATCATCCAGATGATAGGCGAAGACCCGCATCAGGGTCTTCTCGCCGATCTGACCCAGGATGCGGGTGGCGCGCACCACCTCATTGCCCTCGAAGCGGTTCACGTCTTCCGCCGACGGCGACGGCTCGCCAGGCAGAGTCAGGGTCGTCGCGCCCGCCTTTTCCGCCGCGAGCTGACCGTAGAAGGTCTGCCAGTGCTCGGCGCCCGCCTGATACCAACGCTGGGCGTCTTGTCGGTCGCCGCGCGCCTCGGCTGCGCGGCCCAGCCAGTACAGGGCGCGGCCCTGGGTGATCGGGGTCGAGGAGGCGTTGCGCAGGACTTCGAAATGCTGCGCCGCCGTCGCCGGGTCGTTCAGCTTGGTAAGGGCGACCCAACCGGCGAAGAATTCGGCGTCGACCTTGCGCTCGCCTGAAGGGAAGCCGTGGCCGTTCATGGCGGCGTAGGCGGCGCGGGGGTTCCCTTGTTGCAGGGCGTCCAGGAAGTAGTTGCGGCGCTCGCTCCACAGGGTGTTCTGGCCGTCGGCGTGCGACGGCGCAGCGGGTAGGGCGGACAACAGAGGGAAGGCCTCGGACTGACGTCCAGCCGAGCGCAACAGGCGCACCCGCTCCAGCACCACGGCCGGATCATTGGCCTGGCTCTGAGACAGGCCGCTGACGATCACATCGGGAGCGTAGGCGGTGCGCAGCGCCATCACGGTGTTGGCGACAGCCTGGCGATCGGCCGGGACCAGGGCGACCATGGCGCGCGTCGCCGGGCCGTGCGGCCCCAGCAGCAGCATGTTCAACCGCGTCACATGGTCGTCGCTGGTCAGCCAGCCGCTCCAGCGCGAATAGATTCGGCTTTGCTGAGCTTCTTCAAAACTCTGGGTGCGCCACCAGTTGCGAATCAGGGCCTGGGCCTCCTGACGGCGACCCGTCTGCTCCAGCGCGCCGGCCAGGGCGATGGCGCCCTGAGCCGTGGTCGGTGCGGTTCCGCTGAAGAAGGCCAGGACGGCGTCCGGCGATTGACCCGCCATGTCCAGCGCGCGCTCGCCCGCCGCCCGACGCGAATCGCCGCGCGGCCAGTTGGCCAGGTCGGTCTGGGCCAGCGCCAGATCGCTGTAGGACATCTGCTTGTCCGAGGTGTCGACCAGCGCCCACTCGACCAGCTTGCGCGCGGTCGGATCGGAAATGCGCGCCATGATGGACTGCGTGCCCACGACGTCGCGCGCCCGCGCGGCCGTCAGCCCTTGCTGCACCAGGGCGGCGTCCTGGCTGCTGATGATCCCGCCCTGACTGGCGGAATAGGGCGTCGGCGTGCTGTTCAGCACGTCCTGAGCCGGTGGAGTCAGTATCGCCAGGGCGGCGGCCACGGTCGTCGCGATCATCAGATATCTGATCCTCATTCATCTTTGGTTGCGGCCAAGCGGCGGGCAACCTACCCTTTGCCGATTAGTGACGGGCGGAACGCCGCCCATTTCTCCGCGCAGGTATGTTGTTCCCATGACCGCCCCCTTGTTCAAGGGCGTGATCACCGCCCTGATCACACCTCTTCGTGACGGAAACGTGGACGAGGCCGCTTTCAAGCGCCTGGTGGAACGTCAGATCGCCGCTGGAGTTCACGGCGTCGTGCCGATGGGCACCACGGGCGAGAGCGCCACCCTGCACCTGGACGAGCATAAGCGCGTGGTCGAGCAGTGTGTCGAGATCGCCGCCGGCCGAATCCGCGTCATCGCCGGCGCGGGTTCGTCCGCGACGGACAAGGCGATCGAGCTGACCCGCTTCGCCAAGACGGTCGGCGCGGACGGGGCCCTGGTCGTCACCCCCTATTACAATCGCCCGTCGCAGGCCGGGATGCAGGCGCATTTTGAAGCCGTGGCCGACGCCGTGCAGCTGCCGATCCTTCTGTACAATGTGCCGGGCCGCACGGGCGTGGACTTGGCGAACGAGACGACAGCGGCCCTGGCGGCGCACCCGAATATCGTCGGCATCAAGGACGCAAGCGGCGACGTGGCGCGGGCCAGCTGGATGCGCGCCAACATCGACGGCGCTTTCGACCTGATCTCGGGCGATGACTCCAGCTATCTGGGTTATGCCGCTCACGGCGGCGTGGGCGTCATCTCCGTGACCTCGAACGTCGCGCCCGAGGCCATGGTCGCCCTGTATGACGCCATCCAGGCCGGCGACTTCGCCGCCGCGCGCTCGTGGCAGGAGCGCCTGATCGGCCTGCACAAGGCGCTGTTCCTCGACAATTCGCCGTCGCCGACCAAATACGCCCTGGCCAAGCTGGGCCTGTGCGCGGAAGAGGTCCGCCTGCCGCTGTCGCTGACGGCCGATCCCGTGAAGCCCGCCATCGACAAGGCGCTGGCCGAGGCCGGGGTCGCCTGATGGCCGCAGACTCGCCCAAGCAGAAGACGATCGCCGAGAACCGACGCGCGCGCTTCGACTATTTCCTTGAGGACCACATCGAGGCCGGCATCCAACTGCTGGGCACCGAGATCAAGGCGTTGCGCGATGGTCGGGCCAATATCGCCGAAAGCTACGTCTCGCCTGAAGGACGCGAGATGGTGCTGATCAACGCTGACATCCCGCCCTACAGGATGGCGAACCGCTTCAATCACGAGCCGCGCCGCCATCGGAAGCTGCTGCTGCACCGCAAGCAGATCGACAAGCTGATCGGCGCCGTTCAGCGTGATGGCCGCACCATCGTGCCGGTGCGGCTGTATCTGAACGAGGCGGGCAAGGCGAAGCTGGAAATCGCCCTGGCCAAGGGCAAGAAGCTGCATGACAAGCGCGAAGCCTCGGCTGAGCGCGACTGGCAGCGCGACAAGGCGCGCCTGCTGCGCGACAAGGGATAAGTGCAGTTCCGCTTTGCGCGCCGCGCGACGCGCGATAAACGACGGATCATGGGGCGCGTCTTGCGGAGTTCATGGTGAAGATAGCCGAACGCTGGTTCGTCATGGCGGGCGTGGCCCTGCTGGGCGCCATCGCCGTGGCCGGTGTGGTGGTGGCGATCTACGCCGCCTGGGTCTTGCACGACATGCCGGACGCCTCCGAGCTGGCGGACTATCGCCCGGCGACGGCGACGCGCGTCTATGCCGAGGACGGCACCCTGATCGGCGAGTTCTCGGATCAGCGCCGAATCTACGTCACCTATGATCAGGTGCCGCAGACGGTTGTTCACGCCTTCCTGGCGGCCGAGGACCAGAACTTCTTCAGCCACGGCGGCATCGACGTGTCCGGCATCGGCCGGGCCATGTTCAAGAACGTCTTCAACGTGCTGTCCGGCCGTCGTCTTGAAGGCGGCTCGACCATCACACAGCAGGTGGCCAAGAACGTCCTGCTGACCAGCGAGACCAGTCTGAACCGCAAGCTCAAGGAAGCGGTGCTGTCCAGCCGCCTGGAAGCGACGCTGAGCAAGGAACAAATCCTTGAGCTGTACCTGAACGAGATCTACCTGGGCTATCGCTCCTATGGCGTGGCCTCGGCGGCCTATAACTATTTCGGCAAGTCGCTGGATCAGCTGACGCCGGACGAAGCGGCCTTCCTGGCGGCCCTGCCCAAGGGACCGACCAACTATCACCCCAAACGCTACCCTGAGGCCGCGCTGGGACGCCGGAACTGGGTGCTGGGCGAAATGGCCGACAACAAGTGGCTGTCGGACGAGCAGTTGCAGACGGCCCTGGCCCGTCCGTTGAACACCCGTTCGGCGCCGCGCCGCGCGGAATACGCCGACGCCGACTTCTTCGTCGAAGAAGCGCGCCGCCGCGCCATCGCCCTGTTCGGTCAAGAAGAGGTCAACCGCGGCGGCTATTACCTGCGCACCACCCTGGATCCGCAGCTGCAATCGGCGGCGCGCGACGCCCTGATGCGCGGGCTTGAGGACTACGACCGTCGTCACGGCTGGCGCGGCGCCTGGGGCACGACGGACTTCGCCGAAGGCTGGCAGGCCGAAGCTCAGAAGCGCACGACCCCGCCTGAGCGCCGTTCATGGCAGGCGGCCGCAGTCGAGAACGTCAGCGGAAGCACCATCCGGGTCCGCACGGCCAAGGACGATCAGACGGGCACGCTGCGCGCGGCCGACGTGACCTGGTCCAACGCGGGGCGCCGTCCGTTGAAGCGCGGCGACCTGATCTTCGTCGAGCGCCAGGCCGGCCAATTCGCCTTGAAGCAGGTGCCGGCCGTCAACGGCGCCCTGGTCGCCATCGAGCCGCAATCGGGCCGCGTCCTGGCGATGGTCGGCGGCTATTCCTACGCCCTGTCCAGCTTCAACCGCGCGACCCAGGCCCGCCGCCAGCCCGGTTCGGCCTACAAGCCCTTCGTCTATGCGGCGGCGCTGGAAGGCGACTTCACCCCGGCCTCGATCGTTCTGGATGCGCCGATCAGCTTCCCCGGCGGCCCTGGCGGTCGCGCCTGGACGCCCCAGAACTACAGCCGCCAGTTCTACGGCCCGCAAAGCCTGCGTCGCGGCCTGGAATTGTCGCGCAACGTCATGACCGTGCGTCTGGCCCAGGCGGTCGGCATGAAGAATGTCGTCGACCTGTCCAAAAAGATGGGCGTGGTGGACGACATGTCGCCGAACCTGGCCATGTCGCTGGGCGCTGGTGAAACGACGCCGTATCGCATCACGGCCGCCTACGCCGCCTTCGTCAACGGCGGGCGCCGGGTCGATCCCTATCTGATCGAACTGGCTCAGGATCGGAACGGTCAGACCATCCATCGCGCCGACCGTCGCCAGTGCCGCGACTGCAGCCGTGGTTTCAGCGGCCAGGAATCGCCGCGCCTCCAAGACCGCGGAACCCAGGTGATCGACCCGATCACCGCCTATCAGATGAGCTCCATGCTGGAGGGCGTCATCCAGCGCGGCACGGGCGCCCGCGCCCGAAGCCTGGGCCGCTGGGTCGGGGGCAAGACGGGCACGACCAATGAATACCGTTCGGCCTGGTTCGTCGGCTTTTCGGCCGACATCGTCGTCGGCGTCTTCGTGGGCTTCGACGACAACCGCTCCCTGGGCGGGGGCGAGGCGGGGGCTTCGACCGCCGTGCCGATCTTCATCGACTTCATGGAAGACGCCTTGAAGGAACGCCCGGCGCGTCCGTTCGTGAAGCCGAAGAACGCCATCTTCCGCACCGTGAACGGCATTGAGGAAGCTTTCCGTCCCGGCACCGAGCGCCAGTTGCGTGAAGAGGCGCCGCGTCCGGCTGCGCCGGAAGGACCGCAGAACTACTACGACGTCATTCGTCGCGAGCAGGAAGCCAAGTCGCAGCTTCCGGCGCCGGTCGCGCCGCCGCCGGTCGCGCCGCCGCCGCCCAAGAAGCAGCCTGCTGAGGACTTGAGCGACCTCTACTGACGCTCTAGGTAAGCCCACCACCCGGCGCGCCTGTCACCAGGCGCGCCGTTTCACCCTATGTCGCGGAGATTGCGATGAGACCGGATGTCGAGGCCATGAAGGCCGACATCGAGCAGAGCGTCGCTCTGCTCAGGAGGCGACTTTGACTGGGATGTCGCTCTAAGAAAGCTCGATGAGCTGAACGCGCGGGTCGAGGATCCGACGCTGTGGGACAATCCCGAGCAGGCCCAGGCCGTCAGCCGCGAACGCTCGCGCCTGGAAGCCCAGGTCAGCGCCGTCAAGGAAATGGAGCAGGGTCTCGAAGACGGGATCATGCTGGCCGACATGGCCGACGAGGAGGGCGACGAAGCCACCCTCGAGGACGCGCGCGAGCAGTTGAAGGCCATCAAGGAACGCGCCGCCCGCGCTGAACTCGAAGCCCTGCTGTCCGGCGAGGCCGACGGCAACGACGCCTATCTGGAAATCAACTCCGGCGCCGGCGGCACTGAGTCCAACGACTGGGCCGGGATGCTGATGCGGATGTACAGCCGCTGGGCCCGCGCCCACGGTTATGAGGTCACGATCGAGGCCGAAGAGCAGGGCGAACAGGCGGGCATCAAGTCCGCGACCCTGCAGATCGCTGGGCCGAACGCCTATGGCTGGTTGAAGTCGGAATCGGGCGTTCACCGCCTGGTCCGTATCAGCCCTTATGATGCGGCGGCCAAGCGCCACACCAGCTTCGCCTCCATCGGGGTGTCGCCGGTCGTGGACGATACGATCGAGATCGACATCAACCCGGCCGATGTGCGCACCGACACCTATCGCGCTTCGGGCGCCGGCGGTCAGCACATTAACAAGACCGACTCGGCGGTGCGTCTGACTCACGTTCCCACCAACACCGTGGTCGCCTGTCAGGCGGGACGTTCGCAACACCAGAACCGCGAACAGGCCTGGAAGATGCTGCGCGCGCGTCTGTACGAGCTCGAGCTTCAGAAGCGTGAGGCTGCGGCTCAGGCTTTGGCCGACGCCAAGACCGATATCGGCTGGGGCCACCAGATCCGCTCCTATGTCCTGCAGCCGTATCAGATGGTGAAGGACTTGCGGACGGAGGTAGAGACCTCGGACACCCAGGGCGTTCTGGACGGCGATCTGGATCCGTTCATGGGGGCTGCCCTCGCGGCCCGCGTGGGCGAGACCCGCGAGGGCTGAACGGCCCGCCGGATCGACGCATAAAAAAGGGCGGCCTTCGCGGGCCGCCCTTTCTCGTTATGGCTGCCGGCGCCGATCAGGCGGCGGGCTTGGCCTCGACCTTGGCGTCCGTCTTTGCGGGTGCGGGCTTTTCGGCCGGGGGAGGGGATTCCAGCATGTTGGCGCCGGGCGTGTCGCGCTTGGCCTGGGTGCAGCGGCCCTGGAACCAGGCGCCTTGCTCGATCGACAGTTGTTCCTGAGTGATGTCGCCCTCGACGCGCGAGGTGGCGAACAGCTTGACCTGCTTGGCGACGATGGCGCCCGAGACGCGGCCGCGCACCTCAAGAATGTCGGCGTGGACCGTGCCCTCGACCGCGCCGCCTTCGCCGATCACCACGCGCACGACGCGGATATCGCCCTTCAGCGAGCCGTCGACCTGAAGCTCGCCCGCTCCAGAGATGTTGCCTTCGTACTTCACGCCGGCCGACAGGGTGGACAGGCTGGACGAGCGCGCGGCGGGGCGCGCCGGCTCGGGCGCACGGGCAGGGGCGGCGGAGATCGGGGCGGCGGCGGGGGTCGGCT
>NZ_MTHE01000015.1:0-56809 GCF_001956865.1 Brevundimonas sp. ZS04 | reverse complement strand
CGGCCCGCTCGGCCGCATCGGCGGGCAGCAGGAAGTCGCCCTTGGAACGGTCTTCCAGCCAGCCCAGGATGGCGTCCAGCTCGCACAGGGTCAGAGGCCGGTTCTTTTCCGTCGTGGTCAGCACCGCGGCGGCGGCGAGGGGAAGACGGTTCAACGGAAAGCTCCGGCTGGCGACGGCCAAGGCCGTCAATAAGGATACGCCGGACGATCGACCGGAGATGGTTGCAAGTTGGCCTTGCCACCGGGCGAGCGCAAGCGTCAGCATGCGGGAATGAAACCGACCCTGCGCGCCGCCTCCGTCTTCTCCGCCGCCTTCGCCTCAGCCCTGACGCTGACGATCGGCCTGGCGCCGGGCGACGCCCGCGCTCAGGCGGGGCCGCGGAACTACGCCGTCGAGGGCGACTGCGACGGACGCCCGGCGACCGAGGTGCGGATGGCGCCCGGCTATTGCCTCGGGCTGGTGTGGCAAGGGGCGGGCCAGGAGGGGCCGCGGATGCCGCGGGGCCTGATGCCGCTGGAGGGCGGCGACTGGCTGGTCACGGACCTGGGCGCCTGGGAGGCGGGCAAGGGGGCGGTGTGGCGGCTGTCCTTTGCGGCCGACGGCGCGGCGCGCTGGCGACGGCTGGCGAGCGGCCTGTCCATGCCGCACACGGTCAAGCGCGGACCGGACGGGCGCATCTATGTGTCCGAGATGAACCGCATCCTGACGCTGGACCCCGATGTGGCCGATGCGCAGGCCAGCGTCCGCACCGTCATCGGCGACCTGCCGGACAACCGTCTGCACGACAACCGCCACCCGCTGTCCAGCTTCGTCTTCGACGGGAACGGCGACCTGCTGGTCAATGTCGGGGCGCCCAGCGACCGCTGCCTCGACGCGGCGGGCAAGCCGAAGACGGATGCGCGCGGGGCCTGCGTCGAGGATGCGGCGACGGCGCAGGTGCGGCGCCACGCCTATCTGGGGAACGGCCGCTGGGCGGAAGACAGCACCGTCTTCGCCAGCGGGCTGAGGAACTCCATCGCCCTGGTGCGCCATGCGTCGGGAACGGTGCTTCAGGCCGAGAACTCGGTCGATCTGGACACGCCGAACCACCCCTATGACGAGGTGAACGTCCTGACCCAGGGGCGCCATTACGGCTGGCCCTATTGCGTCGATCTGGCCACGCCCCTGCCGGGCTGGCCTGTGCGTCAGGCGCGCTGCAATGAGCGCGAACGGCCGATCGCCCTGCTGCCGCCGCACGCGGCGCCGCTGGACCTGATCTATTACGAGGGGGCGATGTTCCCTGAGCTGCAGGGGCGGCTGCTGATGACCTGGCACGGCTTCCGCCGCGCGGCCGGGCGTATCGTGGCGGTCGAGACGGACGGACAGGGGCGGCCCCTGACCGACATCGGCGGGCGCTACGCCGTCTATCCGCGCGGGGCGTTGCCCTATCCGGCCGGGGCGCCCAGCGTGAACGGCAAGGTGCTGACGCCGGGCTGGGACAAGGTCGCCGGGCGCCATCCGCGCGGCTCGCCGGTGACGATGGCGACGGCGCCGGACGGCTCCATCTGGGTCACGGATGACAGAAGCCGGGCGATCCTGAGAATCGCCCGGCCCCGGTAGGCTTGGGTTTTCGGAAGGGCGATTAACCCTCGCGGCCGTCCCGCTTGGCCAGGACGCGCAGGCGCAGGGCGTTCAGCTTGATGAAGCCCTCGGCGTCCTTGTGGTCATAGGCCTGGACGCCTTCTTCGAAGGTCACCAGATCCTGGTCGTACAGGCTGTTGGGGCTTTCGCGGCCGATGATGGTGACGTTGCCCTTGTAGAGCTTGACGCGGACGGTCCCCGACACCTTCTGCTGGCTGTGGTCGATGGCGGCCTGCAGCATCTCGCGCTCGGGGCTGAACCAGAAGCCGTTGTAGATGAGCGAGGCGTATTTCGGCATCAGCTCGTCCTTCAGGTGCATGGCGCCGCGATCGAGCGTGATCGACTCCATGCCGCGGTGGGCGGCCAGCAGGATGGTCCCGCCGGGGGTCTCATAGACGCCGCGCGACTTCATGCCGATGAAGCGGTTCTCGACCAGGTCCAGACGGCCGACGCCGTTGTCGTGGCCCAGCTGGTTCAGCTTGGTCAGCAGGGCGGCGGGCGACAGGGCCTCGCCGTCGATGGCGACCGGATCGCCCTTTTCATAGGCGATGGTGATGACGGTCGGCGTGTCCGGGGCGGCTTCCGGCGAGATGGTGCGCTGGTGCACGAACTCGGGCGCCTCGACGGCCGGATCTTCCAGCACCTTGCCCTCGGACGAGGAGTGCAGAAGGTTGGCGTCGACCGAGAAGGGGGCCTCGCCGCGCTTGTCCTTGGAGATCGGGATCTGGTGCTTCTCGGCGAAGTCCAGCAGCGCCTCGCGGGACTTGAAGTCCCACTCGCGCCAGGGGGCGATGACGCGGATGTCGGGCTCCAGGGCGTAGTAGCCCAGCTCGAAGCGCACCTGGTCGTTGCCCTTGCCGGTGGCGCCGTGACAGACGGCGTCGGCGCCGACCTGACGCGCGATCTCGATCTGGCGCTTGGAGATCAGCGGGCGGGCGATCGAGGTGCCCAGCAGATACTGGCCCTCATAGACGGTGTTGGCGCGGAACATCGGGAAGACGAAGTCGCGCACGAATTCCTCGCGCAGATCGTCGATGAAGATGTTCTCGGGCTTGATGCCCAGCTTCAGCGCCTTTTCCTTGGCGGGGGCGAGCTCCTCGCCCTGACCCAGGTCGGCGGTGAAGGTCACGACCTCGGCGCCGTACTCCTCCTGCAGCCACTTCAGGATGATCGACGTGTCCAGCCCGCCCGAATAGGCGAGGACGACTTTCTTGGGGGCGGGCTTGCTCATCGGTCGGGGAATCCTTTCAGGAGACGCAAGGGTCAGGGGACGCTTGGGGGAGGCGTTCGGCGCGCTTAAAGGACCAGACGCGCCGCGATGCAAGCGCGGGATTGGGGCGCCGGCCCGCCAATGCGTCGAGGGCGCCGCGAACTGATCCGCGACGCCCCCGTTTCAGGCTGGATTTTCAGCCGTTTAGAAGGGTCAGGCGGCCAGGGCCTTGAGGGCGTCGACCAGGTCGGTCTTTTCCCAGGAGAAGCCGCCGTCGGCGTCCGGCGTGCGGCCGAAATGGCCGTAGGCGGCGGTGCGGCGATAGATGGGCTTGTTCAGGCCCAGGTGCTCGCGGATGGCGCGCGGCGAGGCGCCGCCGATCAGTTTGGGCAGTTCGCGCTCCAGCACCGCCTCGGCGATCTTGCCCGTGCCGTGCAGGTCGACGTGGACCGACAGGGGCTTGGACACGCCGATGGCGTAGCTGATCTGGATGGTGCAGCGGTCGGCCAGGCCCGCGGCGACCACATTCTTGGCCAGGTAGCGACAGGCGTAGGCGGCCGAGCGGTCGACCTTGGTCGGATCCTTGCCCGAGAAGGCGCCGCCGCCGTGCGGGGCCGCGCCGCCGTAGGTGTCGACGATGATCTTGCGGCCGGTCAGGCCGGCGTCGCCGTCCGGGCCGCCGATGACGAAGGTGCCGGTCGGGTTGATGTGCCACTCGGTGTCGGCGGTGATGAAGCCCTGCGGCAGCACCTTCTCGACATAGGGCTTCACGATGGCCGCGACCTGGCTCTGGCTCAGGTTGGCCTTGTGCTGGGTCGAGACGACGATGGAGGTCGCGCGCACCGGGCGGCCGTCTTCGTAGTGCAGCGTCACCTGGCTCTTGGCGTCGGGCTCCAGGCCGGGCTCGGTCCCGGCGTGACGGGCGTCGGCCAAAGCCTTCAGGATGTTGTGGCTGTACTGCAGGGTGGCCGGCATCAGCTCGGGCGTCTCCTTCGAGGCGTAGCCGAACATGATGCCCTGATCGCCCGCGCCTTCGTCCTTGTCGGCGGCGGCGTCGACGCCCTGGGCGATGTGGGCCGATTGCGGGTGCAGGTTGTTCTCGAAGCGGAAGGTCTCCCAGTGGAAGCCGTCCTGCTCATAGCCGATGTCGCGCACCACGCCGCGCACCGCAGCTTCGATTTCCTGTTCGACGCCGGGAGCCCACTCGCCCTCGGCGTTCATAATGCCCTTGCCGCGGATCTCGCCGGCCAGAACCACCAGATTGGTCGTCGTCAGGGTTTCACAGGCCACCCGTGCTTCGGGATCCTTGGACAGGAACAGGTCGACGACGGCGTCGGAAATCTGATCGGCGACCTTGTCGGGATGGCCTTCCGAGACGCTCTCGGAGGTGAAGAGGAACGACGAACGGGCCAAGGCAGGCTCCTGCGTGACGACAATTCCGTCAGACATATAAAGATATGCTTATACGTTCAAGGCGGCTTCTGCGGCGAAGCTGCAGGCGGCGGTTGATAGGCGCAGCCCCTTTTTCTTGCGCTGCAATATTCTGTGTGGCAGCAAAATCTGATTTCTCCCCAGAAGCGGATCGGTTTCTCTTCTTGTGGCCGGTTTATGCCTAGTCATTTGGAAAATTAATGCCCATCCCGAACATCCTTGACGCGGCCCTGACCCGTCTCGACGAAGCCGCACGGCATGTGCAGATCGACAGCGACGTGCTGGAGAAGCTGAAGTACCCGCGCGAGACGATGAAGGTTCGGCTGCTGATCCGCATGGACGACGGGTCGCGCAAATCCTTCCTGGCCTGGCGCTGCCGCTACGACGACACGCGCGGCCCGACCAAGGGCGGCATCCGCTTCCACCCCGACTCCACCGTCGAGGAGGTCGAGACCCTGGCCTTCTGGATGACGGTGAAGTGCGCCGTGACCAACCTGCCCTACGGCGGCGGCAAGGGGGCGGTGCAGGTCGACCCCAAGGCCCTGTCCAAGGCCGAACTGGAGCGGCTGTCGCGCGCCTATGTCCAGGCCTTCGCGGGCATCATCGGCCCGGATCGTGACATCCCGGCGCCGGATGTCTACACCAACGCCATGATCATGGGCTGGATGGCCGATGAATACGCCTCCATCCAGGGCGAGGCGGCGCCCGCCGTCATCACCGGCAAGCCGATCGCCCTGGGCGGTTCGGTCGGGCGCGAGGACGCGACGGCGCGCGGCGGCTTCTACCTGACCTGTCACCTGACCGAACGGCTGGGCCTGCCGACCGAGGGGCTGCGCGTGGCGGTCCAGGGTTTCGGCAATGCGGGCCAGCATGTGGCGCGTCTGTTCCGCAGCATCGGGGCGAAGATCGTCGCCGTGTCGGACTCGGGCGGCGCGGTCCATGCGGCTTCCGGTCTCGATCTGGACGCTCTGCTGGCGGCCAAGGCGGCGGGCCAGTCGGTGGTTCAGGCCGAACACGGCGGCGAGGTCATTGCGGCGGACGACCTGATCGGCATCGACTGCGACGTCCTGGCCCCCTCGGCCATGGAGGACATGATCCACGACGGCAACGCCGCCTCGGTCCGGGCGAAGGTCATTCTGGAGCTGGCCAACGGCCCGATCACGCCCGAGGGCGACCGCATCCTGGCCGGCAAGGGCGTCGTGGTCCTGCCTGACATCCTGGCCAATGCGGGCGGGGTGACGGTGTCCTATTTCGAGTGGGTCCAGAACCGTCAGGGCTACTACTGGACGCTGGACGAGGTGCAGTTGCGCCTCAAGACCATCATCGAGACCGAGGGCGACGCCGTCTGGTCCATCGCCGAGGACAAGGGCGTCACCCTGCGTACGGCCGCCTATATCCACGCGCTGGGTCGTCTGGCCGCCGCCATCGAGGCCCACGGCACCCAGCAGTTCTTCGCCAGCTAGGCCGTCTGGGTTCTTCTTCCGACTTCTCCAAAGCGTCGCAATTCCAACTGCTTCCCTGTCATCAACCTTGGGCAAAGGGGCGGCGACCGAGGTCGGGAGCGCGCCCATGGACGTCTTCTATTGTCTGATCCACACGCCCGAGGCGATCACGCCCGAGCTGTGCGTCCTGCCGGGCGCCACCGAGGTCGAGGCCGTGCGCGGCCTGACGGCGGTCGCGCGCGACTGGCCGCGCCTGGAGCGCATCGACCTCTATCGCGGCAACCACGAGGTCCGCAGCTTCGCCCCGTCCGATCTCGCCCTGGCCCGACCTCTCCGCGCCCTGGCCGCCTGAAGTTCAAGCGTGCGGATGCGCCGCCCGAGGCGTGGGTGCGATTCTGACAGGTGAAGAGAAAAGGTGGTGCCGCTTAGGTGACTCGAACACCTGACCCCCTCATTACGAATGAGGTGCTCTACCAGCTGAGCTAAAGCGGCCCCGACGTCGTGCGCGTATGGAGGCGCGAACGAGCGAGGAGGGCTCTTTATACGGGAGCGGCGGGCTTGCCAAGAGCCGATAGCATCGCTGGTTCGTCAGGGGCGGCGGCGATGCGGATTTGCGCGAAATCGAAGGGGCGCAGGGGGATGGCGGCCGCTTCGGAGATGCAGATGGCGATGCGGCCGGATGAGGCGGGACGAGGCGAGGCGGCCGTCAGGATCGTGGCGAGCGCGCGGGCGGCGCGGGGGGAATGGAGCATGACCGCGTCGAAAAGTTCGGGCGCGGGCGCGTGGGTTTCGAAGGCGGCGTAGACGGGCAGGCGATGGACCGGGCGGTCGGGCAGCAGGGCGGGCAGGTCGCCCGCCGGTTCGCGCGCGCCGGGGGCCAGCAGGGGGCCGGGCGGGGCTTCGGCCGCGATCAGGCGGGCCAGGGCGTGGATGTCGCCGGCGGCGGAGCGGACGTCGGCGAAGCCGGCGGCGCGGGCGGCCTCGGCCGTGACGTCGCCGACGGCGAAGACGGGGTGGCGGCGAAAGCGCGAGATCAGGGGGGCGAAGGCCTCGACGCCGTTGGGGCTGGTCAGGGCGAGGGCGGCGACGGCGGCCGGGGCAGGCGCGGCGTCGAGGGCGCCGGGCAGGGGCGCCAAGGTCAGCAAGGGCGCGGTGATCGGGGTGAAGCCCAGCGCCGTCAGCCGGTCCGCCGTGCGGGCGGCGCCCGGCTCGGCGCGCGTGACCCAGACGCGGCGGATCGGCGTCATGGCCTTAGAGCGCGATCTTCTGGTCGCCGGCGACGGCCTGGACCTGGCCGCCGAGGTCGAGGCCCAAGGCGCGGGCGGCGGCGTGATCGGCGTCGGCGGCGATGTCGCCGGAGCGGGTCCAGCGGCTCGAACCGTCGGGGCTGAGCATTTCGGTGCTGAGGCGCAGGCGGCCGTCCGCGATGTGGGCGTAGGCGCCGATGGCGGTGCGGCAGGAGCCTTCCAGCGCGGCCATGGCCCCGCGCTCGGCGGCGACGGCGAGCGCGGTGGGGGCGTGGTTCAGGGCGCGGGTCCAGGCGGCGTCGACGTCGCCTTCACGCGTCTGCAGGGCCAGGGCGCCCTGGCCCGGCGCGGGCAGGAAGGCGTCCAGCGGCAGGCGCTGGCGGATGACCTCGCCGAGGCCGAGGCGGTTGAGGCCCGAACAGGCCAGCAGGATGGCGTCGAAATCGCCGTCGCGCAGCCGCTTCAGCCGGGTGTCGACGTTGCCGCGCAGCATCTCGATGTTCAGGTCGGGACGCAGGGCCAGGGCCTGGGCCTGACGCCGCAGGGAGGCGGTGCCGAAACGGGCGCCCTGCGGCAGGTCGGCAAAGGTGGCGTAATGGTCGCTGATGAAGGCGTCGCGGGGGTCTTCGCGCTCGGGCACGGCGGCGATGGCGAGGCCCGGCGGCTGTTCGGCGGGGACGTCCTTCATCGAGTGGACGGCGACATCGACGCGGCCATCCAGCAGGGCTTCCTCGATCTCCTTGGTGAACAGGGCCTTGCCGCCGATTTCCAGCAGGCGACGGTCCTGGATGCGGTCGCCGGTGGTGACGATCTCGACCAGAGGAACCAGGGTTTCGATCTCGGCCTCGGGCACGCCGAGGGCGCGGCCGATGGCGCGCTGCATCATGCCGGACTGGGCCAGGGCCAGGCGCGAACGTCGGGTGCCGATGCGCAGGAGAGGTTGAGTCACGTCGAGACGCCGTTGCGAAAGGGGGGGCGGGTCGCTAACTCCGCCGAATGAAGATGGACGCGGACTATAGCAGGGCGACGGACGGGGCAACCGAACGCGGGTCGGACGGTTTGACCGTGCTGGGCCTGGAGACCAGCTGCGACGAGACCGCCGCCTCGGTGGTGCGGCTGTCGGCGTCGGGCGCGCAGGTGCTGTCCAGCGTCATCCACAGCCAGATCGACGACCATGCGGCCTATGGCGGGGTGGTGCCGGAAATCGCCGCCCGCAGCCATGTGGAGATGATCGACGGCGTGACGCGCCGGGCCATGAGCGAGGCCGGGCTGGACTGGAGCGCGCTGGACGGCGTGGCGGCGACGGCGGGGCCGGGGCTGGTCGGCGGGGTCATGGTGGGTCTGAGCTACGGCAAGGCGGCGGCGCTGGCGCGGGGCTTGCCGCTGATCGCGGTCAACCACCTGGAAGGCCATGCGGTGTCGGCGCGGCTGGGGGCGGAGACGACCTATCCTTTCCTGCTGCTGCTGGTGTCGGGCGGGCATTGCCAGTTGCTGGAGGTGCGCGGCATTGGCGACATGAGCCGTCTGGGCACGACCATCGACGACGCTGCGGGCGAGGCCTTCGACAAGATCGCCAAGGCCATGGGGCTGGGCTATCCGGGCGGGCCGGCGCTGGAGAGGCTGGCGGCGTCAGGCGACGGGTCGCGCTTCGAGCTGCCGAGGGCGCTGCTGGGGCGCAAGGATTGCGACTTCTCCTTCTCGGGGCTGAAGACGGCGGCGTCGCGGCTGGCTCAGACCTGCGAGACGGAACAGGACAAGGCCGATCTGGCCGATGCGGTGCAGAAGGCGATCGCGCGCCAGCTGGCCGAACGCTCCGAGCGGGCGATGAAGGATTACGCCGAGGCGCATGAGCATCGCCTCTTTGTCGTGGCGGGCGGGGTCGCCGCCAACAAGACGATCCGGCGGACGCTGGAGGATCTGGCGACCAAGCACGGCTTCGACTTCCTGGCGCCGCCGATGGCCTATTGCACCGACAATGCGGCGATGATCGCCCTGGCGGGGGCTGAGCGGCTGGAAAAAGGGCTGACGTCGGACATCGATGTCGCGGCCCGGCCGCGATGGCCTCTGGACGAGACGCGCGCGAGCGTTGATCCTGTGCACAAGAAAACGGGCCGCAAGGGCGCCAAGGCTTAAAGCGGCCTGGCTCTCGGCGGGGGGCGGGGGACCGGAGAAGACATGGAATTTCATACGGCAGGCGTAATTGGCGGCGGCGCCTGGGGCACGGCCCTGGCGCAGAGCGCGGCGGCGGCGGGTCTGGCCGTCATCCTGCAGGCGCGCGAGCCCGAGGTGATCGAGAGCATCCGCACGCGCCGGATGAACGACGCCTTCCTGCCGGGGGTCGAGTTGGATTCGGCCATCAACGTCACCTCGGACCTGGCCGACCTGGCCGACTGCGACCTGATCCTGGCCGTGCCGCCCGCCCAGCATATGCGGGCGACGTTGCAGGCCTTCGCGCCCTACGCCCGGCCGGGCCTGCCGATCATCCTGTGCTCCAAGGGCATTGAGCGCGGCTCGCTGAAGCTGATGACCGACGTGCTGGCCGAGACGATTCCCTCGGCCACGGCCGCCGTGCTGTCGGGGCCGAGCTTCGCCGCCGAGGTGGCGCGCGGCCTGCCCAGCGCCGTGACCCTGGCCTGCGCCGATGCGGCCATGGCCGAGGCGCTGGCGGGCGCCCTGTCGGGGCCGGTCTTCCGGCCCTATTACGCCGACGATCTGATCGGGGCCGAGACGGGCGGGGCGCTGAAGAACGTGCTGGCCATCGCCTGCGGCATTGTCGAGGGCCGCGAACTGGGGCGCAGCGCCCATGCGGCCGTCATCACCCGCGGCTATGCCGAGATCGTCCGCGTCGCCACGGCCCTGGGCGGCAAGGCCGAGACGGTGGCCGGGCTGTGCGGCGTCGGCGATCTGGTGCTGACTTGCTCCAGCCCGCAGTCGCGCAACATGAGCCTGGGCCTGGCCCTGGGCCAAGGCCTCAGCGTCGAGCAGGCGCTGGAAGGCAAGCGCTCAGTGGCCGAGGGCTATGAGAGCGCGCCGGCCGTGCGCGAACTGACCCGCAAACTGGGCGTCGACACGCCGATCTGCGAGGCGACGGCGGCGGTGCTGGCGGGCGAGCTGACGGTGGATCAGGCGATCGAGAGCCTGATGAGCCGCCCGCTGAAGCCCGAGCGCGAATAGTGGCGCAAGAGGGTCCGGCGGCCGAGACGCAGGAGCGCAAGCGGGTCTGGAAGACGCCGCCGAACGTGGCCCTGTGTCTTGAGGCGGACATCAATGATCCCGGCTCGCGCGGTTTCGTGCTGCAGATCGGCGAGGCCTTCTTCCACGGCTTCGTGGTGAAGAAGGACGGTCGGGTCGCGGGCTGGGTGGATCGCTGCCCGCACGCGGGCTTTCCCATCGCGGTGGAGCTGGATCGCTATCTGACGCCGGACGGCTCGCTGATCCTGTGCGGTTGGCACGGGGCGGCGTTCGAGCCGCTGTCGGGCGCCTGCGTCGCCGGACCCTGCGCAGGCGGCAAACTGACGCCCTGGCCGGTCGAGGCGCGGGACGGGGTCATACGCACGGCGTGAGGCTTCAATAGCCTCAACACGGCCGTCATCCTCGGGCTTGATCCGAGGTTCCAGCTTTCGGCTCTGCTTCGTTCAGAGAGGCGGCGAAGACGGTTTCAACCGGATGCCCGTCGCGCGCGGCCTCTGGATCCTCGGGTCAAGCCCGAGAATGACGGCGGGCGGAAGCCGCGTCCCGCCTATTCCTTCGGGACCAGCTTGGGATCCTTGGTGAAGGCTTCGTCGACCTCTTCCTCGGTGATCCGCTTGGAGGGGTCGCCGGGCTGGTTGAGGTTCTGCTCCTCGGTGCCGTCGCCCATCATGCCGGGGTGGGGGTCTTTGGGGTCTTTCTCGGCCATGGTGATCTCCTCCGCATGGATGCAAAGGCAATCCGGCGACGGCGCCGGGCGTTCCATCACGCCCGCGCGAGGTCAGCGCTTCAGGCGTCGCGCATTGGCCGTGGCCTTGGCGTGGACGGGGGCCATGGTCTTAGCCTGCGCCTTCAGCGCAGCGCCGTAGAAGGACCAGCCGTCGTTCAGCGCTCGGCTCCAGGCGCCCAGGGCCCAGTCGGTCTGGGCGGCGGCGAAGGCGAAGGGGGTGTCGGCGCGGGCCAGTTTGGCCAGGCAGTCGGCGGCCTCGGCCCCCTCGCGCGCGGCCCGCCGCCCGGCGCGTTCGGCCAGGTCCAGCGCGCCGGTATAGGCGGCCCCGGCCGAGGCCGTCATGGCCTCGACCTTCTCCACGCCCATGCGGCTGAGTTCGGCGTGGTCGGCGCGCAGGGGGTCGGCCAGAGCCTCGCCAATGATCTCGAACCGTCGTGTGATGACGGCGGCCGAGGCCTGGGCCAGTTCCTGACCGGCCTGGGCGTTGCGCAGGGCGTTGCGGGCCGTCTTCTGCATGGGGCTCATGCAACGACCCTGGGCTGGTTTCAGGCGACCGGCAAGACTTCTTGCGCGAAGTCGGTCAGGTCGCGGATCAGGGCCGGAACGGCGGCGTCGATGATGCGCTGGCCCTTTTCCGGGGTCGCCTGGGCCGGGTCCGAGCCGATGCGGCCGTCGGGGAAGCGGGCGCGATAGTCGTTGGCGTCGCGGATCGGGCCGAAGGGGGCGATCTTCGGCTCATAGGCGGCGGTCTTGATCCGGTCGGGATAGCCGGCCTGGGTCACGGCGATCTCGGACGGGGTGGCGTGGCTGCCGTGGCCGGTCGGGAAGATGTCCTCGCACAGCTTCTGCACGCCCGGCAGATCCCACCAGTTGCGCAGCTTCAGCACGAAGGGCGGACGCTCGGCCCAGGGCTCGGGCGTGAAGGACCAGTCGGCGTAGATTTCGGCGAAGGCGGCCTCGATGGTGGCGACGTTGCCGCCGTGGCCGTTCAGGAAATAGATGCGCTCGAAGCCGTGGCGCGTCAGCGACGACACCCAGTCGGCGATCGCCGCCATGAAGGTCGACGGGCGCAGGGTGATGGTGCCGGGAAACGCCAGGTGGTGCTGGGCCATGCCGATGTTGAAGGTCGGCGTGATCACCAGGCTGTCGTCGCCCTTTTCGGCGGCGTGGGCGATGATCTCGGGGCACAGCCAGTCGGTGCCCAGCAGGCCCGTCGGCCCGTGCTGTTCGTTCGAGCCGATCGGCACGATCACCGTCTTGGACAGAAGGGCGCCGGACTTCAGGCGCTCGTCGATCTCGGGCCAGGACGACAGGTGGATCAGCATGGGAAGGACTCCGACGGGCGGGAGGTGAGAGGACTGGGGGCGGCTTTACGCTGATCCGCCTTCAGGGCCAACTTGGGCGCGAAGGCCTATTGCGGCGCGAAGGCGCGCACGAAGCGACGGGCGGCCTCGCGGGCGCGGGCGGGGATGTCGTCGATCTCGGGGTGGGGCAGGCCCAGCACCGAGCGCAGATGGCCGTGGCCCAGCACCATGCCGGTGAACATCTCGGCGGCGGCGACGGGATCGGGCGCGGACAGGCGGCCCAGGCGGTCCTGCTCCTCCAGCCAGACGGCCAGACGGCGCAGGTTCTGGCCGGGCCCCGCGTCATAGACGACGCGCGCCAGCTCTGGCGCCTCGGGCGAGGCCAGGGCCATGCCGCGCAGGGCGACGCCGCGCCCCTCGATGCAGACGCGCCGGATCAGGGTCTCGGCCACGCTTGCCAGGGCGGTCTCGACGTCCATGTCGGAGGCGAGGGGGGCCAGAGTCTCTTCCGAGCGTTGAGCCGCCAGGTCGCGGGCGATGTCCGTCTTGGTCGGATAGCGGTTGTAGAGGGTCTGTTTGGACACGCCCGCGCGCCGGGCGACCTCGGCCATGGAGACCTTGGCGCCCTTCTCCATGAAGAGTTCGGCGGCGGCGCGCAGGATGGCGCGGCTCTTGTGTTCGTCGATCTGGCCGAGGGCGCGGGGCATCAGTGGGCGTCCGTAGGAGCTGCGGAGGGATTGGGCTTGGCCGGTTTGGACAGCAGGGTCAGGAAACCGGCGCAGGCGCAGCCGATAGCTAATAGGGCGAAGGCGTCGCCGAAGGCCAGGGTGGTCGCCTGTTTCTGCAACAGGCCGTAGACCGCCTTCATCGCCGAGGCCTGGGGGTCGATGGAGCCGGCGAAGCGCACGGCCATGCCCGCCATCATGTCGCGCACCCCCTGATGGGTCTGGTCGATGGCGCTGGTCAGCTCGACCATGTGCAGGGCGGTGTTCTGGGTCAGGGAGGTGTTGAGCATGGCCAGGCCGAAGGCGCCGCCGACGTTGCGCGACAGGTTCACCAGGCCCGAGGCGTTCTTGACCATGTGCGGCGGCAAGGTGGCCATCGTCACCTGCTGCGAGGCGATCATGGCCAGCATGACGCCGGCCCCGCGCATGGCCTGGACCCCGGCGAACTCCCAGAAGCCCCACTGATCCGTCACGATGCGGGCGTCCCACATGCCCCAGGCGGCCATCATGAAGCCCACGAACATCAGAATGCGCGCATCCACCGCCCGCACCAGCCGCCCGGCGATGGGGCCTGTGGCGAACATGGCCAGGCCTGAGACGACCATGGTGGTGCCGACCTCGGCCGCCGAATAGTCGCGCACCCGGCCGAGGAACAGCGGCAGCAGGAAGGTGCCGCCGAACAGGGCCGCCCCGACGATGAAGGTCATCAGCACCCCGACCACGAAGTTGCGGTTGCCGAAGGCGCGCAGCTCGACGATCGGATTGCGGTAGCTGAGCGAGCGCCAGACGAAGGCCGGACCGCAGACGGCGGCGACGCCGCTGAGCAGCAGGATCATGTCATCGGCGAACCAGTCCTCCTTGGCGCCCTCTTCCAACACGAATTGCAGGCTCATCAGGAAGGCGGCCATCAGGGCCAGGCCCAGCCAGTCGAAGCCCTTGGACAGGCTGGGGTCGCCCTTGTCGAAATGGGCGTAGCGTCCGACCAGGAACAGGACGATCGCGCCGGGAAAGACGTTGATGAAGAACAGCCAGCGCCAGCTGAGCCATTCCGTCAGGTGCCCGCCTAGCGTCGGGCCGACGGTGGGGGCCAGCGTTACGATCAGCCCCATGATGACGCTAGCCGTCACGCGCCGCTCGGGCGGGAAGGCGGTGAAGGCCACGGCGAAGACGGTCGGGATCATGGCCCCGCCGACGAAGCCCTGGAGCGCGCGGAAGACGATCATCATCTCGATCGACGACGACAGGCCCACGGCCACGCTCATCACCAGGAAGCCGAGACAGGAAGCCAGGAATACCTTCTGCGTGCCCCACAGCCGCGACAGGTATCCCGACAGGGGGATCATCACGACCTCGGGGATCAGATAGGCGGTCTGGATCCAGCTGATCTCATCGGCCGAGGCGCCGACCCCGGCCTGGATCTGCGGCAGGGAGGCGGCGACGATCTGGATGTCCAGAATGGCCATGAACTGGCCGATGACCATGCCGGCGAAGCCGAGCAGCAGGACGGTCCAGTTGATCTCGGGCTGGGCGGCGGGGGCCGGGGCCGCCGCTGTCGGGGCCGCCGTCTGGCTCACCGGGCGGAGCTCGGGGCGGCGGCCTGGGCCAGGGCCGTCTCGCCCATGTGGGCCTCGGCGAAGGCAGGCCCGCCCTGGCTCTTCAGGTCGACCTTGACCTCGACCGACAGGCCGGGCCGCAGGACGATCGGCTGGCCCGAGGCGTCGCGCTGGACGACGATGCGGACGGGCACGCGCTGGGTGATCTTGGTGAAGTTGCCGGTGGCGTTCTCGACCGGGATCAGGGCGAACTCAGACCCGGTTGCGGGGGCGAAGCTGTCGATACGGCCCTGCAGCGCCCGGCCGGGGAAGGCGTCGGCCTTGATCTCGACGGCCTGACCCAGGCGCATCCGCCCGACCTGGGTCTCCTTGAAGTTGGCGACGACATAGGTGTCCTGCAGCGGCACCACGGACATCAGCTGGCCGCCCGCCTGCACCACCTGGCCGAGGCGCACGCCGCGCGCGCCGACGACGCCCGCGACCGGGGCGCGGATCACCGTGCGGTCCAGCGTCAGCTGCGCCTGATCGACCAGGGCGCGCGCCTGTTCGACGGCGGCCACGCTCTGCTGGCGTGAGGAGCCGAGCACGGCGGCGGTGCGCTGTTCGGCGGTCAGGGCGGCCTGGGCCTGGGCGACCGAGGCGCGGGCGGTCTCGGCGGCGGCGCGCTGGGTCTCGATGCGCTGCTGCGACACCCAGCCCTGATCGGCCAGCTTGCCGTAACGGTCAACCTCGGCGTGGGCGAGGTTCGCCTGGGCCTGGGCCTGGGTCACGGCGGCGGCGCGGGCGGCGATAGTGGCCTGCTCCTGCTCAGTCCGGGCGTCGACATTGGCGACGGCGGCGGTCAAGGCCGCCAGATTGGCCTGGGCCTGGGCCAGGGCGGCGCGGGCGTCGGCGTCGTCCAGCCGGACCAGCACCTGACCGGCCTCGACGCGCTGGTTGTCCTTGACCAGGACTTCGACCACCTCGCCGCCGATGCGCGGGCTGACGGCCACGGTGTCGGCCTGGACGAAGGCGTTGTCGGTGCCTTCCCAGCGCTGCTTGCCCTGCCACCAGACCACGCCGCCGATAATCAGGCCCAGGCCGACGACGCCGGCGACGATCAGGGGCAGGCGCTTCTTGAGCGGGGCGGGGAGGGCCATGGGGGAGACAGCTCGCTTCGATTTCACGCGTAAAATGGACGGCGCAGTCCAGAATACAAGGCGAGACTGCGATTTTTTGTCGCAGCGTCGCGAGCGCGCGACATTGACGCCGGGCGCGGGGAAGGCGAAGCGGGGGCATGGCTCCGTTGAAATCCGCCTCCCGCCAGAAGAAGGCCGTTCAGAAGGCCGGGCTGACCCCGCCGCCGGGCAAGCGTTCGCGCCAGCCGAAGAAGGCCCCCGTCGGCGCCGTCATCAGCTGGCCGCCGGATGAGGATCGGGTGGAGGAGATCTTCGTCCGCCTGTCAGGCGTCATGCCCGATCCGAAGACCGAGCTGGATTTCGTCAATCCCTACACCCTGGTGGTGGCGGTCGCCCTGTCGGCCCAGGCGACCGATGTGGGGGTCAACAAGGCGACCAAGGCCCTGTTCGCCGTCGCCGACACGCCGCAGAAGATGCTGGCCCTGGGCGAGGAGGGGCTGATCCCCCTGATCGCCTCCATCGGCCTTTACCGCACCAAGGCGAAGAACGTCATCGCCGCCGCCCGGATGCTGGTCGAGAAGCACGGCGGCGAGGTGCCGCTGAACCGCGCCGACCTGCAGGCCCTGCCGGGCGTCGGGCGCAAGACCGCCAGCGTGGTGCTGAACGAACTGGGGATCGAGCCGGCCATCGCGGTGGACACCCACGTCTTCCGTGTTTCGCACCGGCTGGGCCTGGCCAATGCGGCGACGCCCGACAAGGTGGAGGTCCAGCTGCACCAGGTGGTGCCCGAGGCCTGGCTGCCCAAGGCGCACCACTGGCTGATCCTGCACGGTCGCTACACCTGCCTGGCGCAGCGGCCGAAGTGCAGCGCCTGCGTGATCTCCGACCTGTGCCCGTCGCGGGCCAGCTTCATGGGCGTGTAGGCCTAGCGCTCCAGCCGCGCCCGCACCGCCTGACCGAAGCGGGCGCCGGCTTCAGGCGCGGCGGCCAGGTAGAAGTCCGGCTCGATGAGTTCGGCCTCCATCAGCACCCAGTCGCCGTCGTCGTCCTTGGTCATGTCGATGCGGGCGTAGAGCAGGTCTTCGTCGATGGCGGCCAGGGTGCGTTCGGCCAGATCGAGCGCGCCCTGGGGCGCGGCCTTCAGCGCTTGGTATTGTCCGCCGTACTGGGTCTGGATGCGGAACTCGCCCGCCGCGCCGGGGCGCTTGTTCACGACGTGGCTCAGTTCGCCGCCGAAATAGAGCAGGGAGGTCTCGCCCTCGGTCTCGATGGCCTTGAGATAGGGCTGGATCATCGTTCCGCCGACGGGGGCGTCGGCCAGGGCCGCGTCCAGCAGGTCGCCCGCCGCCACCCGCAGGGTGCGCCAGGCGCCGCCCGAGACGGTCGGCTTGACGATCAGGGTCTCGGCCCCCGTGGCGGCGAAGGCGGCTTCCAGAACCGCAGCGTCGACGTGGTCGGCGAAGATCGTCTCGGGCACGGCGACGCCCTTTTCCGCCAGGCGGGCCAGATAGCGTTTGTCGGCGTTCCAGCGCAGGGTCGCGGCCGGATTTGCCAGGGGCGCGCCCGCCTCGGCCCAGGTCGTGCAGGCCTGGACCCAGCGGTCGTGATGCTGATGATAGCCCCAGACCAGCAGCGGCAGGACCAGGGGGAAGTCCATCAGGGCGCGGGCGTTCTCGACGTGATCGGTCCAGGGCGTCGGCCGCGCCGTGATCCCCGCCGTCGCCAGCGCCTCGCCCAGCCGGTCCAGCACGCCGGGCCACAGGGTCGAATAGGTGGGATCGGACGGATCAGGGGTCAGGACGGCGACGTCGGTCATGGGCGCGGCTCCGCATGGCCCGGGAGGGCGGTGTGCAACTGGTCCATCGGCTTTAGGCCGCCGCCGGATCGGCGTGAAGAGCCGCTTTTCGCACGACGGCGGGGCCGGCGCTCTGGCGCGCGGCGGCCTCGCCCGCTATGGGGCGCGAATGACCCAAGTCCTGCCCCCCTTCGCCCACAACGCCCGTTTCGACGTCTGCGCCCTGGGCAACGCCATCGTCGACGTCCTGGCGCCGTGCGATGCGGCCTTCCTGGAAGCCAAGGGCCTGATCCCCGGTTCGATGCAGCTGGTCGACGAGGATCAGAGCGCGACCCTGTATGACGCCATGGCGGCGGGGGTCGAGGCCTCGGGCGGTTCGGCGGGCAACACCGTGGCGGGCGTCGGCTCGTTCGGCGGGCGCGCCGCCTATATCGGCAAGGTGGCCAAGGACACCCTGGGCGGGGTCTTCAGCCACGACATCCGCGCCGTCGGCGTCCACTTCGACACCCCCGTGCTGGAAGACGGCGCGGGCAAGGGCTTCGGCACCGGCCGCTGCCTGATCAACGTCACGCCGGACGGCCAGCGCACCATGTGCACCTTCCTGGGGGCCGCCAACCAGCTGACCACGGCCGACGTCGATGCGGGCGTGATCGGCGACAGCGCCATCGTCTATCTGGAAGGCTATCTGTTCGATCCGGCCCCGGCCCGCGCGGCCTTCGAAGCCGCCGCCGCCGCCGCCCATGCGGCGGGCCGCAAGGTCGCCATCACTCTGTCGGACAGCTTTGTGGTGCATCGCTGGCGCGCCGAACTGCTGGCCTTCATCGAGACCTCGGCCGACATTGTCCTGGCCAATGAGGCGGAGCTGCACGCCCTGTTCGAGACCGAGGACTTCGACCACGCCGCCGCCCACCTGGGCCGCATCGTCGAGGTGGCGGCCGTGACGCGCGGCGCCGCCGGTTCGGTGCTGTTCCGCGGCGGCGAGCGGGTCGAGGTCGCCGCCTATCCGGTCGAGAAGGTCGTCGACACCACGGGCGCCGGCGATCAGTACGCGGCGGGCGTTCTGCTGGGCCTGTCGCGCGGTCTGTCTCTGGCGCAGGCCGGGGCTCTGGGTTCGCTGGCTGCGTCGGAAGTCATCGCCCACTGGGGGCCGCGCCCGATGGTCGGGCTGAAGGATCTGGCGGCGCAGCACGGTCTGAGCCTCTAAGAGCCTCGGCGCTCCAACATCGTCACCCTCGGGCTTGTCCCGAGGGCCCATGGTCCGGCGATGCGGGGCGACAGGCTGGTCCAGCCCAGGCGTGAAAGCGGTTCACCGACGGGGACGCCCCGCGCTGGATCCTCGGGACAAGCCCGAGGATGACGGAAAGAAAGAGAAGAGCCGCGACAAAGGGTCGGAGGCGGCGCCCGCTTGCCGTGGGGCGCTGGGCCGCGTAATCGGCGGCCCATGTTCGGCCTCGCCAATCCCGACCGCTTCATGCGCTTCACCGGCCCCCTGGTTCCGGTGTTGTGGATCTGCGCGCTCGGCCTGCTGCTGCTCGGGACGTGGTTCAGCTTCTCCGCGCCGGGCGACTATCAGCAGGGCGACACCGTCCGCATCATGTTCATCCACGTTCCGGCCGCCAGCCTGGGCCTGATGGCCTATGGCGCGCTGGGCGTGTCCAGCTTCTTCGCCCTGGTGTTCCGCCATCCGCTGGCCGATGCGGCGGCGCGGGCGGCGGCCGTGCCGGGCGCGGCCTTCACGGCCCTGGCCCTGGTCACCGGCTCCCTGTGGGGCCAGCCCATGTGGGGGACGTGGTGGGTGTGGGACGCGCGCCTGACCAGCGTGCTGGTGCTGTTCCTCTTCTACCTCGGCTACATGGCCTTGCGCGCCTCGATCGACGATGAGGCCAAGGCGGCGCGGGCGGCGGCGGTGCTGGGTCTGGTCGGCCTGATCAATCTGCCGATCGTGAAGTTTTCAGTCGACTGGTGGAACACCCTGCACCAGCCCGCCTCGCTGCTGCGGTCGGGCGGGACCAGCGTGGACCCGGTCTTCCTGCCCGCCCTGCTGACCATGATGGCGGCCTATGCGGTGCTGTTCGGCGCGATCTGGCTGACGTCGATCCGCACCGAGGTTCGTCGTCGCCGCGTTCTGACCCTTCGCGCCCGCGCGGCGCTGGAAGCCTGATGGAGGCGCTTCGTGCTTGATCTGGACATGAGCCCCTACGGCGCCTTCGTCTGGCCCGCCTGGGGGATCAGCGCCGTGGTGCTGGCCGCCCTGTCGGCGCGCGCCCTGATCGCCGCCCGCCGCTGGAAGCGCGAGCTGGCCCGGCTGGAGGCTGCGCGCAAATGAAACGCTGGCTGGCCCTTTTGCCCATCGCCGTCCTGGCGGCGCTGGGAATCTTCCTGATGACGCAGATGGACCGGATGGCGGGCGATCCCGCCGCGGGCCCGACCTATAAGCCGGACGCCCTGGTCGGCCAGCCGATCCCGGAGACGACGGTCCTGCCCATCCTGGCGGACGGCAAGGCCAGTGACGACCTGCTGGACCTGAAGACGGCGGGCGTCGGCAAGCCGATGATCGTCAACCTGTTCGCCAGCTGGTGCGCGCCGTGCCGTCTGGAGCATCCGCATCTGATGAAGCTCAAGGAACAGGGGATCGCCGTGGTCGGCGTGGCCTATAAGGACGATCCCGTCGCCACCGACGCCTTCCTGGAAGAGCTGGGCGATCCCTATCGCCTGGTGCTGGTCGACCGCGAGGGGCGCGCCGGGCTGGACCTGGGCGTGTCGGGCGTGCCCGAGAGCTTCGCCGTCGACGCCTATGGGACCATCGTCGCCAAGTCCTCGGGCCCGATCCTGACCGACGACGATCTGAAGACGCTGACCGACGCCCTGAACGCTCCGGCGCGTTGAGGCGATCGCGCGAAACAGGGTGAATCGCGCATTAACCATATCTAGACGAAGCGCGGGCATCCTCAGCCCATGTCCGCGATTTCGTCCGAGCGGCCGGCCTTTCCGCCCCAGGCGGGCGGTGCGGCCCACGCCCTGAGAACGGCCCAGTCGGCCTTCTTCCGCCAGGCCATGGGGTTGGCGGCGCCGATGGCGGCCGAGGAGACTGCGCGTCCCGCTGCAGCGGCTGCTGCGCCGGTCGAACAGGCGGCGCCGACGTCGCGCCTGCAACGCCCCGGCTCCCTGCTCGACATTCGGGTTTAGGGCGCAGCCTCAATACCCCGCTCATCCCGGCGGACGCCGGAAGGGAAGGACTTAGCCTTCAGCCGCGTCCTTGAGCGGAACCACGACGGCGTCGGCGACGTCGTCGGTCTGTGCTTGCTCCACGGCCGGCTCGCCCTTTTTCTTCTTCTTGCCGCGGCCGTCGGTCTTGCCGTCGCCCTTGCGGGCGGCCTTTTCCGCCTTCTTGGCGTCCTTGGCCGCCTTCTTCGCCGCCTTGATGTCGGCGCGGGCCTGTTCGGGGGCGGCGTCGGCGGCGTCGGACAGGCTGCACAACAGGTCCAGGAAGCTGTCGCGCTTGGACTTGGGCAGCAGGCCCATGATCCGCTTGTCGGCGGCCTCGACGCGCGGGCGGGCGGCCAGCAGCGCGGCCTCGCCCTCGGGCGACAGGCGCACGGCCTTGGCGCGGGCGTCCAGCGTCGAGCGTTCGCGCTCCAGCAGGCCCTTGGTCGTCATCCGCGCCACCAGGTCGGCCAGGGTCGAGCGATCGATGCCGGTGGCCTTGACCAGGTCGGTCTGCGTCAGGCCCGAGCGGGCGGCCACGGCCTCCAGCACGGCGAACTGGCGCTGGGTCAGGCCGTCCGGCCCGGCTTCCTCGGCGTAGATGTCCAGCGCCAGCTGCAACGCGCGGTGCATCAGATGGCTGGGCGATTCCGCCAGCCCGCCCTTGATCTTCGCCTGCTTGCCCGACTTGATCATCGTCTTCGTCCCCGAACAGCCCGATACCGGCCGTGGCCGGATGATGCTGCAACAGCTAACAGCCCGGCTTAACGCTTTGACGACGTTAAGGCTGACGGTTTGAAGACATTTAAGCGGGCCTACCGCGCGTTCGCGCTGCTTGAGGCCTTTGTTTGGCGGGCCTACCGGGCTTCGCCCTACTTGAGGCCCGGGAATGGATGGTCGAGTCCCTCTATGCCTCCGTCATCCTCGGGCTTGACCTGAGGATGACGAAAGGTGTCGGGGCGACCGTCAGAGACCCGTGTCGGGGGAGACGGGGCCGCGTTCCTCGTCCTTGGTCATGTTCTTCAGGATCAGCGGCACCTGGGACAGGCCGAAGATGGAGGCCGCGATCCACAGCACGCCGCGGAAGGCCGTCCAGACGCCGTTGGGGTCGGGCGTTCCCAGGTTCAGCGTCGACCAGATGGCGGTGACGGCGGTCGGGCTGCGGAACACCTCATTGGCGA
The DNA here is from genome assembly GCF_001956865.1 of Brevundimonas sp. ZS04. NCBI lineage: Bacteria > Pseudomonadati > Pseudomonadota > Alphaproteobacteria > Caulobacterales > Caulobacteraceae > Brevundimonas > Brevundimonas sp. ZS04. The sequence continues at coordinate 35,059 of NZ_MTHE01000015.1, read as the reverse complement.
TGGCGACGGCCAGGAAGTAGAGGCCGTAGCGGAAGGTCAGCTTGCGCCAGGCCTCGTCCGTCACCTTGATGGCCGAGCCCAGCAGGGCCTTGAACGGATACTTCTTCAGCGGCAGCGAGCCCAGCAGGACGGCGGCCAGCAGGCCGTTCTGCACCGTCAGCTTCAGCTTCACGAACAGGTCGTCGTCGGTGACGATGGTCAGGATCCCGAACACCAGGGCGAAGCCGCCGGTGATCAGGGGCATGGGCGCCAGGCGCCGCTCCAGCACGAAGCCGACGGCCAGGGCGATGATCGAGGCGATGACCAGAACCCAGGTCGCCTTGATCATGTCGCGGGTGATGAAATAGGCGGCCATGAAGGCGACCAGGGCGCCGAAGTCGACGGCCTGACGAATCCACTGCGGGCGCTTGGTTTCGGTCGCTTCACTCATACGCTTCAGTCCTCAAGCCCGACCAGGGATCGGGAAAACGCGCGGGCGTCGAACGGTTGCAGATCCTCGACCCCTTCGCCGACGCCGATCAGCTTGATCGGGGCGTCCGAGGCCTGGGCCACGGGCACCAGGACGCCGCCGCGCGCGGTGCCGTCCAGCTTGGTCATCACCACGCCCGAGACATAGGCGGTGCGGCCGAAGATCTTTTCCTGCTCCAGCGCATTGCGGCCGACGGTGGCGTCCAGCACCAGCAGGGTCTCGTGCGGGGCGTCGGGGTCGACCTTCTTCAGCACGCGCACGATCTTCAGCAGTTCGTCCATCAGGGTCGACTTGTTCTGCAGCCGCCCGGCCGTGTCGATCAGCACGACGTCGAAGCCTTCTTCCTTGGCCTTGGCGAAGGCGTCGAAGGCCAGGCCGGCGGCGTCGGCGCCGTCGCGGCGGCTCTCGAAATGGGCGCCGGCGCGGTCGGCCCAGACCTTGAGCTGTTCGCGGGCGGCGGCGCGGAAGGTGTCGCCGGCGACGATCATCACCTTGGCGCCCTTGGCCGTCAGGTCCGAGGCGATCTTGCCCAGGGTCGTGGTCTTGCCCGAGCCGTTCACGCCGACGAACAGGACGACATAGGGCTTGGGCCCCGACAGCGGGTCGAAGGTCGCCTGACGCGGCGTCAGTTCGGCGGCCACGGCCTCGGCCAGGGCCTCCTTGATCTCGCGCTCGTCGGAGGTCTTACCGAAGCGCAGCTCGCGGAAGCGCTCGACGATGCGGGCCGAGGCGGCGGGGCCGAGATCGCTCTCGATCAGATGCTCTTCCAGCCGCTCCAGCGCCTCCTCCGAGAGGGGCTCTTTGACGAAGGTCGAGACGACCTGATCGGTCATCTGTTTCGAAGACCGGGACAGGCCTTCGCTCAGCCGCTGGAACCAGCCTTTTTTGGGCGTATCGCTCATGACGTGAGCCTTAGCCGACAGCGGTTCGCAGGTCACTACAAACCGCTCATCCCGGCCGACGCCGGGAGCCAGTGCTTTGGCTTCGCGGCGCAACCCTATATTGATCGGGAAGGCCGCAAGGTCTGTGCCTATGGCTCTCACTGGCTCCCGGCGTCGGCCGGGATGAGCGGAAAATAGATGGCGAAGTCTGAGACGCATTCCTTCCACGCCCCGCGCAGCCACGGCTTCGTGCGCGTCGCCGCCGCGACGCCGGTGGTCCATGTCGCCGACCCGGCCGCCAACGCCGGGGAACACGAACGGCTGATCCGTCAGGCGGGCGAGGCGGGTGCAGACCTGCTGGTCTTCCCCGAACTGTCCTTGAGCGCCTACGCCATCGACGACCTGCACATGCAGGCGGCCCTGCTGGAAGAGGTCGAGCGCCAGATCGCGCATCTGACCCAGGTCGCGGACGAGGCGGGCGTCATCGCCGTCATCGGCGCGCCGGTCCGCAACGGCGACGCCCTGTTCAACTGCGCCGTGGTGCTGGGCGGGGGCGAGGTGCTGGGCGTGGTCCCGAAGACCTATCTGCCCAACTACCGCGAATATTATGAGAAGCGCTGGTTCGCGCCCGCCGCCAGCCGCAGCGAGGACGCTGTCGTCCTGAACGGTGCGAGCGTCGATTTCGCGCCGGGCCTGATCTTCGAGGCGACGAACCGTCCGGGCTTCGTCTTCGCCGTCGAGATCTGCGAGGACTTCTGGGCGCCGCAGCCGCCGTCGACGCGGGCGGCGCTCGCGGGGGCGCGCATCCTGTGCAATCTCTCGGCCTCCAACATCGTCATCGGTAAGGCGGACGAGCGCGCCCTGCTGTGCGCCAGCCAGTCGGCGCGCACCCTGTCGGCCTATGTCTTCGCCGCCTCGGGCTGGGGCGAGAGTACGACGGATCTGGCGTGGGATGGTCAGGCGACCATTCATGAACTGGGGACGCGGCTGGCCGAGGGCGAACGCTTCGCCCTGCACAGCCATCTGACGGTCGCCGACGTGGACGTGGACCGCATCGGTCTGGACCGGTTGCGCAACGGCACCTTCGCCGACTGCGCGCGGATTGAAGGCGAGGCCGCGACGGTGGTGCCGTTCGAGGCGGGGGAGGGGGCGACCGACGCCCTGATCCGTCCGCTGGACCGCTTCCCCTTCGTGCCGGACGACGCCGCGCGTCTGGATCAGGACTGCTTCGAGGCCTTCAACATTCAGGTCCAGGGCCTGATGCGGCGGATGACGGCGACGGGGTCGAAGACGCTGGTGATCGGCGTCTCGGGCGGGCTCGATTCGACGCAGGCCTTGCTGGTCGCCTGCCGCGCCTTTGATCGGCTGGAGCTGCCGCGCACCGGCATCCTGGCCTTCACCATGCCGGGGTTCGCCACCTCGGACGGGACGAAGTCGAACGCCTGGGCGCTGATGAAGGCGCTGGGGGTGACGGGGGCCGAGATCGACATTCGCCCCGCCGCCGAACAGATGCTGCGCGACATCGGCCATCCATTCTCGAATGGCGAGCTGGTGCACGACATCACCTTCGAGAACGTCCAGGCGGGCCTGCGCACCGACTATCTGTTCCGCCTGGCCAATCAGAACCACGGCTTCGTGCTGGGCACCGGCGACCTGTCGGAACTGGCGCTGGGCTGGTGCACCTATGGCGTCGGCGACCACATGAGCCACTACAACGTCAACGGCGGGGTGGCGAAGACCCTGATCCAGCACCTGATCCGCTGGGTGGCTGAGCGCGGCCTGGTCGGCGAGGCGGCGACCCCGACGCTGCACGCCATCCTGGCCACGGAGATTTCGCCAGAACTGGTGCCGGCGGGCGCCGACGGCGCGATCCAGTCGACGCAGAGCATTGTCGGCCCATATGCGCTGAACGACTTCTTCCTGTTCTACATCAGCCGCTTCGGCCTGAAGCCGTCCAAGGTCGCCTATCTGGCGCATCAGGCCTGGGGCGATGCGGCGACGGGGAGTTGGCCGGTCGGCCTGCCGCAAGGCGAGCGCGTCGCCTATGACCTGCCGACCATCAAGGGGTGGCTGCGGAAGTTCCTGATCCGTTTCTTCCAGACCAGCCAGTTCAAGCGTTCCGCCGTGCCGAACGGGCCGAAGGTGGTCACGGGCGGGTCGCTGTCGCCGCGCGGCGACTGGCGGGCGCCGTCGGATTCCTCGGCGCGGGTGTGGCTGGACGAACTGGACGCCAATACGCCGGGCTGATGCGCGCGGGGGTTGAAACGACCTGCCTGGGGTTTACCCGCCCGCACGGCGCGGGTTAGCGTTTTCTTCTCCCCGCCCTCTGTGAGCCTGACACACCCGGTCGTGCGGGAGAGCCCGGATCTGTCCGGGTCAGCCTTGGGCTGAGCGTTCGGGGCTGAAGAAGGATACGCCATGCGTTTTGCAACGGCCGCCGCCCCGACCGCCATTCTGGCCGCCCTATTCCTGACCGCTGCGCCCGCCCTGGCGCAGGACGCCTCGCCCGCGCCTGCCGCCGCAGCGGCAGCCGGTGAACCGACCGACGCCGAACTGACCCAGTTCGCCGCCGCCATGAAGACCGTTCAGAGCGTGGCCGCGACCGTCCAGAACGGAACGCCCACCGAGGATCAACAGGCCCAGATGGCCGGCGCCGTGCAGAACTCGGGCCTGGCCGTCGAGCGGTTCAACGCCATTTCGGCCGCCGTTTCGGCTGACCCGATGCTGCAGGCCCGCGCGGCTGTGGCGGGCGCGACGCCGTCCGCGCCCGGCTCGGTCGGGGCCGGCGTCACCGACGCCGAAGCCGGTCAGTTCGCCGCCGCCATGGGCGAGATCTCGGGCATCGCCCGCGCTTTGAACGGCGCCCAACCGAACGCGGAACAGCAGGCCCAGATGGCCGCCGCCATCCAGAACTCGGGCCTTGAGATCGAGCGGTTCAACGCCATTTCCGCCGCTACGGCCCAGGACGAGCATCTTCAGGCGCGCATCGCCCTTGCTCAGGCGCGTCAGGGGGAATAGGCCAGTTGAAACGAGGGCCGTCGCTGATGCGGCGGCCCTTCTTCCATTCAGACAGGACTGATCATGAGCGACGACGTCACCAAGGACTCCAACGGCAACCTCCTGTCGGACGGCGACAGCGTGACCCTGATCAAGGATCTGAAGGTCAAGGGCTCGGGCGGGGTGACGTTGAAGCGCGGCACCCTGGTCAAGAACATCCGCCTGACCGGCGACCCCGACGAAATCGAGGCCAACGTCGAGAAGGTGCGCGGCCTGGTCCTGCGCACGGAGTTCGTGAAGAAGGCATAATTTAGGGGGCCTACCGCGCTTCGCGCTACTTGAGGCCCAGCAGGCTGATTCAGCCCACCTCCGCCAGAAACTCGAAGATGGCCGCGCGCGCCTCTGGCTCGTCCAGCATGGGGGCGTGGCCGACGCCGGGAACCTCGGCATAAGCCATGGCGGGGGCGGCCTTCTTCATCTTGTCGGCGATGGCGGAACTGAGCAGGTCCGAGGTTCCGCCGCGCACCAGCAGGGTCGGCTTCTTGCGCGCCAGCGCCCGGAACGAGGGCCAAAGGTTGGGAACCAGGGCCTTGGACCCCGCCGCCTTGATCGGCGCCGCGATGTCGGGGTCATAGTCCAGCACGGGCGCCCCTTCGGTCCCCTCGCGGAAGACGCGGCGGGCGAAGGCGGCCCAGTCGGCGTCCGTATAGTCGGGGAAGGCCGCCTCATTGATCCGGCGGGCGTAGGCGGTCGCGTCGTCCCAGCTTTCGATTACGACCGGCTGGCCGGTATAGGCGGCGATGCGGGCCAGGCCCTCGGCCGCGACCTCGGGGCCGACGTCGTTGAGGATGGCGGCGGCGATGGCCTTGGGCTTCAACGCCGTCAGCGCCAGGGTGATCAGCCCGCCCATGGAGGTGCCGAGGAAGACCGCCTTCTCGATCCCGGCCTGCTCCATCAGGGCCATGACATCCTTCGCATAGACGTCCGGCGTATAGGTCATGGGATCGGACGCCCGGTCCGAGCGTCCGCGCCCGCGCACGTCGACGGCCAGGACGCGGCGGCCGCTGTGGGCGATCAGGCCGGCGATGACGCCGAAATCGGCGCTGTTGCGCGTCAGGCCGTGGATGGCGATGACCGGCAGGCGCGCCGGACCTTCGGCCGGGGCGTAGTCGCGCGCATAGAGGTTCAATCCGTCCGGCGAGGTCCAGCGCCGCTCGACGTAGCGGTCGGCCAGCGGGGTGGTCATCGGCATGGATCGTCTCCGAACAGCAGTTCCGTTCGAGCGACGTTAATTCATCGATTGCGGAATAGCGATCAGGCGAGCGGCAGATCGCGGATGAATTGATCGAGATCGCCCTCGGTGAAGCGGTGGCCCGTCACGCCCGCGCGTCGCGCCGCCTCCATGTCGGACGGCTGGTCGCCGATCATCAACGAGCGGGAGAGGTCGAGGTCGTGCTCGGCGGCGGCCCTCAGCAACATGCCGGGATTGGGCTTGCGGTCGGGGTGGTCGGGGTGGCGATAGCGTTCGTCCGCCGCTTCAGAATGGAAGGGGCAGGCGTAGACGGCGTCGATGCGTCCGCCGCCTTCGGCCAGCCGCGCGACCAGCCGGCGGTTGAAGTCGTGCATGGTCTCTTCGCTGAACATGCCGCGCGCCACGCCCGACTGGTTGGTGACGATGACGGTGACATAGCCCGCCGCGTTCAGTCGCTTCACCGCATCGGCTGCGCCGGGGATCAGCACCAGTTGATCGGGCCGGTGCGGATAGCCGCTGTCGACGATCAGCACGCCGTCGCGGTCGAGGAAGGCGGCGGGGCGCTGGGTCATGCGGGCTCCGTCAACAGGGCCGAGAAGGCGGTCATCAGGTGATAGAGGCTCGAGGCGGGAACGGCGGCGTCCAGCGGCCGTCCCTCGGCGTCAAAGGCGTCGATCCACAGGCCGGGCGTCGTCGTGGCCAGGTGGGTCTCGAACAGGCGATCGATCAATCCGGCCGCCCTGAGGTGTTCGCCGCGCGCATGCAGGACGCGCAGAAGCTCGGTCTGGGCCCACAGGCGTACGCCGCCGTCGCGGACCTGGCCGATCCGGTTGATCTCGCGCACGGCCAGCCCATCCGCGCGGACCCCGCAGGTCAGGGCGCTGGTGTAGAGAGCCCGCGCGAGAGAGCTCAGGTCCGGCAGGCCGAGACGCGCGGCTTCGCCCAGCAGCCAGACCCATTCCATGTGGTGCCCCGGCTCGATGCATTGACCTTCTGAGCCGGGGCGCGGGCTCCAGTCGGCCTCGTAGAACTCGCCCAGCATCAGATGCTCGCGGTCGAAGAAGCGCCGGTTGAACAGGTCCAGCACCGAGCGCGCCGCCGTTTCAAAGGCCGGATCGGGCGCTGTCGCCTGCCAGGCCAGCAGGGCCTCCAGCATGTGCATGTGCGGGTTCTGGCGGCGCGGCAAGACCGGGGGCAGGGCCTCCTGCCAGCCGCCGTGGACCGGGTCGGCCATCTGCGCCTGGATGGCCGCCAGCGTCTCCAGCGCCAGCGGCTGCGCCTGTTCGTCCTTCAGCACGCGGTGCGCGGCGGCCAGGGCGAACAGGACGAAGGCCAGGTCATAGAGGTCGGGCGTGGCGTCGATCACGACCCCTGCGTCGTCCGTGGCGCGCACCCACAGGCCGTCGTCCCGGCGGTTGTTGCGGATCAGGGCGTCCAGCGCGGCGCGGGCGACGGGCTCGCCCTCGGTCCAGCCCAGCGCGACGGCCTGGATGAAGACATAGGTCTGGCGCGCCTGGACGCGGGTGCGGCGGGGGACGCCCATGACGGGCCGCCCATTGAAGTCCAGCTTCTCGAAGAAGCGGTCCTGATCGTCGATCCCTGCCGCCGCCCACAGCGGCAGGGCCTGGCCGAACAGCCAGTCATGGACCCGGTTCCTGGCGGCGGCGTCGAAGCTCATGGCTCCGGCTTAGGCGGCGCTCCCGACTTTGCCAAGCCGCCCTTTCGTTGCATCGCGCAACGCGAAGTGACTCCGGGGGGTTTGTTCAGCACCCCGCCGCTTTGCTAGGACGCAGGCTGACACAGACGACCCGCCTTCGCGTCCGCGCCCCGGAAGACGATTCCCCGCTGCGCCGGCCCCATCGAGAGAGCGACATCGCAATGACCATTCCCTTCATCGACCTTCAGGCCCAGCGTCTGCGCCTCGGCGGCAAGATCGAGGCCGCCGTTCAGGAGGCCGTCGTCGGCGGCGCCTGGGTCATGGGCCCGCAGGTGCGCCAGTTCGAGGCCGACCTGGCCGCCTTCGGCAAGGCGAAGCACGCCCTGGGCTGCGCCAACGGCACCGACGCCCTGGCCCTGCCGCTGATGGCCTGGGGAATCGGGCGCGGGGACGCGGTCTTCGTCCCCAGCTTCACCTTCGCCGCCACCGCCGAGGTCGTGCCCTGGTTCGACGCCGAGCCGGTCTTCGTCGACGTGGACCAGAGCACCTACAACATGGACCCGGCGGCGCTGGAGCGCGCCATCGAAGGGATCAAGGCCGAAGGCCGCCTGACCCCGCGCGTGGTCATCGCCGTCGACCTGTTCGGCCAGCCCGCCGACTATCCGGCGATCAAGGCGATCTGCGACAAGCACGGCCTGAAGCTGATCTCGGATTCGGCCCAGGGCTTCGGCTGCACCATCGACGGCGCGCATCCGCTGGAATGGGCCGATGTGACCACCACCAGCTTCTTCCCGGCCAAGCCGCTGGGCTGCTACGGCGACGGCGGGGCGGTGCTGACCAATGACGACGACCTGGCCCAGCTGATGGATTCCATCCGGGTTCACGGCAAGGCGGTGGGCGTCGACCTGAAGGACCGCACCTTCGACCATGACCCCAAATATCTGAACATGCGCATCGGCCTGAACAGCCGTCTGGACACCATCCAGGCCGCCGTCCTGATCGAGAAGCTGAAGGTCTTCGCGCAGGAGATCGAGTGGCGCAACGCCGCCGCCGCCCGCTACAACGAAGGCCTCCGTCCCCACGTCGCCAAGGTTCCGGACGTTCCGGCGGGCAAGGTCTCCAACTGGGCGCAGTACACGGTCGAGCACTCCGACCGCGACGCCCTGGCCGCGCACCTGAAGGAACAGGGCGTGCCGACGGCGGTCTATTATCCGATCCCGCTGCACCTTCAGCCCGCCTATGAGCATTATCCGCGCGGCGCGGGCGGCCTGCCCGTCACCGAGCGGCTGAAGGATGTGGTGATCAGTCTGCCGATGCACGCTGATCTGGACGCGGCGACGCAGGACCGCATCATCGCCGCCGTCGCCAGCTTCAAGGCCTGATCCGCATGACCATCCATCAGACCCCCCTCAAGATCGGCGTCGCGGGCGCCGGCGTCATGGGCCGCAACCACGCCCGCGTTCTGGCCGAACTGCGCGACGTCGAGCTGACGACCGTCTTCGATCCGGACGCCGTGACGGCCGAGGGCGTGGCCGCCGCCTATGGGGCGACCGCCGTGACGACGGCCGAGGCCTTCGTGGCCGCCGGACTGGACGCCGCCGTCATCGCCACGCCGAACCGCTATCACGCCGAACTGGGCGTGGCCCTGCTGAACGCGGGCGTCCATGTGCTGGTGGAGAAGCCGATCGCGGCCACCGTCTCTGACGCCCAGGCCATGATCGACGCGGCCAGGGCCAATGACCGCGTGCTGATGGTCGGCCATGTCGAGCGCTTCAACCCGGCGGTCGAGACGGTCAAGCGCGCCATCGACGGCGACGAGATCATCTCCATCCAGATCACCCGCGTCGGCCCCTTCCCGCCGCGCATGGGCGAGGTCGGGGTGGTCATCGACCTGGCCGTGCACGACATCGACATCATCCGCCATCTGACCGGGTCGGAGATGACCGAGGTCCAGTCCCTGCTGGGCCACACCCATGCCTCGCGCGAGGACTCGGCCCTGCTGCAGTTCCGCATGGACAATGGGGTGATCGCCCACATCACCACCAACTGGGTCACGCCCTATAAGACCCGCGTCCTGCAGGTGGCGACCAAGAACCGCTTCATCGTCGCCGACCTGATCACCCGTCAGGTGACGGAATTCTTCGGCCAGCAGCCGGACGGCTCCTATTCGACGCGGATGCTGAACGCCTGGCCCGCCGAGCCGCTCAAGAAGGAGCACGAGGCCTTCGTCCACGCCATCCGCACCGGCGAGACGGCGGCGGTCAGCGGCGAAGACGGCCTGCGCAATCTGGAAGTGGCGCTGAGGTGCCTGGGCGAATAGGCGCCCATGGATTTCCGCTCACCCCGGCGCTCGCCGGGATGAACGGGAGGCTCTAGGCCTTCACCACCTGCATCGTCAGCCATTCGGCGATCAGGGCGGGCTTGTCGCCGCCGTCGATCTCGACGGTCAGTTCGTGCTTCAGCAGCCATCGGCCGCCGCCCTTGTCCTCGGTCGACAGCAGTTTGAAGCGGCCGCGCACGCGCGATCCCGACGGCGCCGGGGCGAGGAAGCGCAGGCGGTCGAAGCCGTAGTTCACCCCCATGACCAGATCATCCAGCGGGGCGATCGCATCCATGCTCATGGCCGAGGCGAGGCTGAGGGTCAGGAATCCGTGCGCGATGGTCCCGCCGAAGGGCGTCGCCTTGGCGCGCTCGGGATCGACGTGGATGAACTGCTCGTCCTCGGTCAGTCCGGCGAAGGCGTCGATGCGCGCCTGATCCAGCGCGAACCAGCGGCTGACGCCGACCTCCTGACCGATCAGGGATTGAAGTTCGCTGGCCTTGGTCATGTGACGCCCTCCCGTTTGCGCCAGCCTTGCGCGGGGAGGGGGCGGAGGCAAGGCCTACCCTTCGAACCGTCCCTCGATGATTTCGCTGAACAGGCCGGGGTCGACGTTGCCGCCCGACAGGACGACGCCCGTGGTCAGCCCCTTCGCCTCGACCTTGCCTGACAGCAGGGCCGCCAGAGACACGGCGCCGCCCGGCTCTATGACCAGCTTCAGCCAGCGGAAGGCGAAGCGCATGGCCTCGGCGACCTCGGCGTCGGTGACGGTCGCGGCGCCCGCCAGGCGCCGGTTGATCGGCCAGGTCAGTTCGCCCGGAATGGGCGCCATCAGGGCGTCGCAGATGGACGGCGACCCTTGCGGATGGGCGGTGCGGGCGTCCGCCTCCAGCGAGCGGCGGGTGTCGTCGAAGGCTTCGGGCTCGACCACGATGACGCGGGTGGCGGGGCTCTGTTCGGCCATGACCAGATTGATCCCGGCGATCAGCCCGCCGCCTGAGGCGCCGCACAGCAACTGGTCCATCGGCACGCCCGCTTGCTCCAGCATCTCCAGCCCGACCGTGCCCTGGCCCTCGATGATGAAGGGATCGTCGAACGGCGGGACCAGCACCGAGCCGCGCTCGGCCGCGATCTCGGCGCCGATGGCCTCGCGGCTTTCGGTCCAGCGATCGTAGAAGCGGACCTCGCCGCCGAAGGCGCGCACGCCCTCGACCTTCACCGTCGGGCTGTCGGACGGCATGACGATGACGGCGGGCGTGCCGACCGACTTGGCCGCCGCCGCCACGCCCTGCGCATGGTTGCCGGATGAATAGGCCACGACGCCGCGCGTCTTTTCTTCGGCGCTCAGGCGGCTGACGCGGTTATAGGCGCCGCGGAACTTGAAGGCGCCCGCGACCTGAAAGGTTTCGGCCTTCATCAGGACGCGCCCGCCGACGGCCTCGTTCAGGGCCGGATGCGCGATCAGCGGCGTGCGGACGGCGGCGGGGGCGATCTGGCGGGCGGCGTCGACGACGCCTTGGAAACTGGGCGTATGCATGGCTTCCCTCTTACGTCGCGGCGCAGGCTCTGCATAACTCACATCATGCAAGCAAATATGATCCTCGCCATCGACCAGGGCACGACCTCGACGCGGGCGATCGCGTTTGAGGTCTCGCCCGATGGGGCCTTTCATGCGGTCGCCGTCAGCCAGATCGAGCTGGCGCAGCACTTCCCGCAGTCGGGTTGGGTCGAGCATGACGCGGCCGAGATCTGGCGCGCGACTCTGCAGACCTGTCGCGAGGTGGTCAGGAAGGCGGGCGGCGTCGGCCGCTTCGCCGCCATCGGCATCACCAATCAGCGCGAGACCTCGGTGATCTGGGACGCGGCGACGGGCGAGCCCCTGCACCGCGCCATCGTCTGGCAGGACCGGCGCACGGCCGAGGCCACGGGCAAGCTGGCGGCGGCAGGGCATGAGGCGATGGTGCAGGCGGCGACGGGCCTGATCCTCGACCCCTATTTCTCGGCCTCGAAATACGCCTGGCTGCTGGACGCCGTGCCCGGCGCGCGCGAGCGCGCGGCGCGCGGCGAGGTCAAGCTGGGCACGATCGACGCCTGGCTGATCTGGAAGCTGACCGGCGGACAAAGCCACGTCACCGACGCCACCAACGCCAGTCGCACCAGCCTGATGGACCTCACGACCCGCACATGGCGCCAGGATCTGTGCAACCTGTTTGGCGTGCCGATGCAGGCCCTGCCGGAAATCCGCGACTGCGACGCCCTGCTGGGCGAGGCCGAGGCGTCCCTGCTGGGGCGCGCCCTGCCCATTCATGGCTCGGCGGGGGATCAGCACGCGGCGCTGGTCGGACACGGGGCGCTGACGGCGGGGGACGCCAAGATCACCTATGGCACCGGCGCCTTTCTGGTGGCCAATGTCGGGGCGGCGCCTGTGGCCTCGACCTCGCGGCTGCTGGGGACGCTGGGCTATGCGGCGGGCGGCGAGGCGGCCTATGCGCTGGAGGGGTCCATCTTTTCGGCCGGATCGGCGATCCAGTGGCTGCGCGACGGGCTGAAGGTGCTGTCGGACTCGCGTCAGTCCGAGGCCATGGCCCAGACACTGAAAGACAACGGGGGGGTCTATCTGGTCCCCGGCTTCACCGGCCTGGGCGCGCCGTGGTGGGAGCCGGAGGCGCGGGGCACGGTCGTCGGCCTGACCCGCGACAGCGGACCGGCGCACATGGTCCGTGCGGCGCTGGAGAGCCTGGCCTATCAGACCCGCGATCTGCTGGACGCCCTGACCAGAGACGGAGCGCCGCCGCTGAAGCGGCTCAAGGTCGACGGCGGCGTCACCGCCAACGCCTTCGCCATGCAGTTCATCGCCGACATCTGCGAGGTCGAGGTGGAGCGGCCGGCTTTCCAGGAAATGACGGCCATGGGGGCGGCGCGGCTGGCGGCCTATGGCGTGGGCCTGACCGAGGCCCTGTGGACCGCACCGGCCGAGGCGCCCGCCGTCTGGACCCCGCGCATGGGAGCCGAGGAGCGGGCGCGGCTGCTCAAGGGCTGGCGCGGCGCGGTCAGGGCGGCCATCATCGCCGTCCAGCCGGAGGAGGGGGAATGACCGAGGCCGCGGATTCACAGGCATTGGACGCTCAAACCGCGTTTTCGGGCACGCGCGAGGTGGACGACCGCCATCGGCTGGACGAGGCGGCGCTGGACGCCTGGCTGGCGGCGAACGTCGAGGGCTACGCCGGGCCGCTGACCCTGCGTCAGTTCAAGGGCGGCCAGTCCAACCCGACCTATGAGCTGACCACGCCGGGCCGGACCTATGTGCTGCGTCGCAAGCCGCCGGGCGCGTTGCTGGCCAGCGCACACGCCGTCGACCGCGAGTTCGCCGTTATTTCCGCCCTGCACGCCCAGGGTTTTCCGGTCGCGCGGCCCTATGCTCTGTGTACGGATGATGGCGTCGTCGGCTCCATCTTCTACGTCATGGAGAAGGTCGAGGGGCGCATCTTCTGGGACTTGAAGCTGCCCGGCCTGACGCCGCCGGAGCGCCGCGCCGTCTATGACGCCCAGGTCGATACGCTGGCGGCCCTGCACCGACTGGAGCCCGACGCCGTCGGCCTGGCCGACTACGGCAAGGCGGGGAACTATTTCGCGCGCCAGGTGGGGCGCTGGACCAAACAGTATCGCGCCTCCGAGATCGAACCGATCGCGGCCATGGACCGTCTGATCGCCTTCCTGCCCGACAGCCTGCCGCCCGAGGGACCGACGCGGATCGTGCATGGGGATTTCCGGCTCGACAATCTGATCCTCGATCCGGCCGAGGCGAAGGTGCGGGCGGTGCTGGACTGGGAGCTGTCGACCTTGGGCGACCCGATGGCGGACTTCTCCTATCTGCTGATCGCCTGGGTCATTCCGGCGTCCCTGCGCAACGGCCTGGCCGGGGCGGACCTGAAGGCGCTGGGTATTCCTTCGGTCGAGGAGACGGTCGAACGCTATGCGCAGAAGACCGCGACGGCGGCGCCGACGAACCTGGACTGGCTGTTCGCCTATAATCTGTTCCGGCTGGCGGCCATCTGTCAGGGCATCGCCGGGCGGGTGCGCGACGGCACCGCCGCCAGCGCCCATGCGCGGGCGATGGCGGCCCAGGTCGGCCCGCTTTCGGACGCGGCCTGGGGCTTTGCGCGCAAGGCCGGGGCCTAGCGGAGCTATATGGAAACAGTTTTTGTTACGGATCGATTTGTGAAACGCCCTCGGAAGGCCTACCTTCCTATCAGGAGCATGAACCCTGATGTCTGACAGCCAACGTTTTCCCGTCGCCGCCCACGCCCTGGCCTATCTGGCCCACAAGGGCGCCTATGCGGCGACTGAGGCCGAGCCGAGCGCCGTCCTGGCGGCTTCGGTGCCGACCAATCCGGTGGTGATCCGCCGGGTCACGGCCCTGCTGGCCAAGGCGGGCCTGATCGCCACGCGCCCCGGCGCGTCGGGCGGGTCGTGGCTGCTGCGGCGGCCCGAGGATATTCGCCTGGATGAGGTGCTGAAGGCGGTGAACGGCTGCGCCCAGCTGGGTTCGCCGCCCGCCGGGGCCAAGGGCTGCCCAGTGGGCGAGCATATTCCGCGCCAGGTGGCCAAGGCCCTGACGGCGGCGGATCAGGCGGCGGGCGCGGCCCTGTCGAAGATCACCATCGCCGACCTGCTGGCCGAAGATTCCGAGGTGCTGCGTCCGTTCGCGCCGCATCCGTGCTGCCCCAACGCCGACGCGGCCTGACGAGGCGTCCTTGGGGGAGGGGCGTCGCACCGTTCTGATCACCGGGGCTTCGGCGGGCATCGGCGCCGCCCTGGCGCGCGTCTGCGCGGCGCGAGGCCATGACCTGATCCTGACCGCCCGGCGCGAAGGGCCGCTTCAGGCCCTGGCCGCGGAGCTGGCCGCCGCCCACGGAGTCGCCGCGACCGTCGTCGTCGCCGACCTGGCTGAACCCGAGGCGCCTGCGCGTCTGGTCGAGGCGATCGGGGCGCGGGGGTTGAGCGTCGACGGCCTGATCAACAATGCGGGCTTCAGCCGGACCACAGGCTTTCTGGCGACCGATCCGGCGGACCACGCCGCCATGATCCGCGTCATGCTGAGCGCGCCGGTCGAGCTGTCGCGCCTGGTGCTGCCCGGCATGGTCGCGCGCGGCTGGGGCCGGGTGCTGAACGTGGCCTCCCTGGCCGGGCAGATGCCGGCGACGGGCGGCGACACGCTTTACGGCCCGATCAAGAGCTTCCTGATCAAGGCGTCGCAGGGGTTGTGGCTGGAGACGCAAGGGACCGGCGTGCATGTCACCGCCCTGTGCCCCGGCTACACCTATACCGAGTTCCACGACGTCAACGGCTCGCGCGAGCAGGTCTCGGCCGCCTATCCCAAGTGGATGTGGATGGACGCCGACCGCGTGGCCCGCATCGGCTGGGACGCGGTCGAAGCCAATCGGCCGCGCGTGACGCCGGGCGCAGCCAACAATGTGCTGGCGGCGCTGGGCGGGCTGCTGCCCGACGCCCTGGCGCTGAAGATGGTCGGCGGCCACGCTAGACGGCTGGACCGCCTCTAGAGCATTTAGTGCCCGCCGGAGGGGTAGGGGGTGGTGACGCCCGCGCTGAACATCCCCGGCAGGGCCTCGCCCAGACCCATCAGGATGAACTGGATCGCCAGGGCGCACAGGATCAGGCCCAGAACCCGCACCACGATGGCCATGCCCACGTCGCCCAGCAGGCGGCTGATCGGGCCGGTGGCGGCGAAGCACAGGAAGGTGACGACGCAGGCGGCGACCATGGCGGTCAGCGACGCCGCCGTGCCCGCCGCGCCCAGCTTCTGGGCCTCGCCCGCCTGGATGATGATGGCCGAGATGGCGCCCGGTCCGATCATCAGGGGAATGGCGAAGGGCACGATCAGACGCTTGAACCGGCGCTTGGCGTAGCCGCGCACGTCCTGGGCGTCGGTCGCGGCGTCGGCGTCGGCGAAGATCTTGAGGAAGTCCTCGCGGGCCATGTCCAAGCCCAGCAGCAGCAGCAGGATGCCGCCCGCGATGCGGAAGGCGGCCAGAGAAATGCCGAAGAACTGCAACAGGCCCAGGCCCGTGAAGAAGAAGAAGCCGAGGAAGACCGCCGCGAAGGCGCAGATCATGGCCGAGACCGTGATGCGCTGACGCAGGGAGGCGCCCGCCGTAGCCGCCGCGAAGATCGGCACATTGCCGATCGGGTCCAGCAGGGCGAACAGCGCCACGAACAGGTTGACCCCCAGATCGACCGCGTTCATTGCTTGCCCCCGCCTTAGAAAACCCGCCGCGCGACCGCGACCCCTTGTCTCACCTATCGGGGCATCCGCGCGCGCCTGCAAGCCGCCGAGAGCCGGAAATGTCAGCAGACCGTCCCAATCGCCCCTTCGACCCGCGCGTCATCTGCGCCCTGGACGTGCCGACGACCGATGAGGCGCGCGCCCTGGTCGAACGGATCGGCGATGCGGTCGGCTTCTACAAGGTCGGGCTGCAGCTGTTCGCCTCGGACGGCATGGGGCTGGCGCGCGAGCTGAAGGCGTCGGGCACCCAGGTGTTTCTGGACTGGAAGCTGCACGATATCGGCGCGACGGTGGAGAAGGCGACGGCGGTGCTGGCGAACGCGGGCTGCGACCTGCTGACCGTCCACGCCCGGCCCCAGGTGATGGCGGCGGCGGCGCGCGGCGCGGCGGGATCGGAGCTGAAGATCCTGGGCGTCACCGTCCTGACCAGCCTGACCGACGACGATCTGAAGGCGGACGACCACAGCCTGTCGGCGGCCGAACTGGTGGAACAGCGGGTGCGTCAGGCGTTGGAGGCTGGAATCCACGGCGTCGTCTCCAGCCCGCATGAGGCGAGCCGCGCGCGTGAAATCGCGGCGGGGGCGGGTCGCGAGGACTTCCTGATCGTGACGCCGGGCGTGCGGCCCGCAGGCGCGGCCATGGACGATCAGGCGCGCGCAGCGACCCCGGCCAGCGCCCTGCAATCGGGGGCGACCCATCTGGTCATCGGCCGTCCGATCACCGCCGTCGCCGATCCGCGCGCGGCGGCCCAGGCGATCACCCAGGAGATCGCCCTGGTCTGAGGCCTATGGGCTTGATCCGTAAGGGGTCTGCTTCACGTGAAACAAGGAGGGCGGCGTCTGCGGACGCCGCCCTTTTTCGTATCAGCCGCGTTCGCCGCGTTCCTGGCGGTAGGGCCGCTCGGTCGGAGACGGCGGCGCCGGCGGGGCGGGCGGCACGGCGTAATAGCCCTGGTCGAAGTTCACGACCGGCGGAGCGGTTTCGACGCGCGGCGGCTCGACGTAGACGTTGGGGCGGGCCACCTCGACCTGGGCCGGGGCGACGCGCACGTCGGCGGCGGCCACATGGACCGGCGGCGGCGCCACGTGGACGCGGGCCGGTTCGACGTAGACCGGGGCCGGCTGCAAATAGACCGGCGGCGATTCCACATAGACGGGCGGTTGCGAGACATAGACCGGCGGCTGGCTGACGTAGACCGGCTCCGAACGGTAGTAGACGGGCTGGGGCGGCGGGCCGCAACGGCCGCAGTCCTGGCCGTATCCGCCTTGATAATAGCCCTGCTGGTAATAGCCGCCGCCGCTGTACTGACCGCCGTAACCGCCATAGCCGTAGCGCGCCCAGGGGTAGCGGCCGTAGCCGTCGACCGGATAGCCGAAGGGCATGGAGCGGGTGACGCCGGAATAGGCGTAGCCGCCGTGCTGGATCGGCGGCTGTGACGGAGCGATCACGACCGGCGGACGAACTCCGGCGCCGCCGTAGCCGTAACCATAGCCGTAGCTTTCGATCGGGCCGTAGCCGCCCTGCCAGCCGGTGTCGCTGTACCAGGTCTGGGCGCGGGTCTGGATCACGGGACCGCGGGCGTAGCCGGCGGCGGCGTTGTATCGGGCGCCGGCCTGATGAGCCTCGGCCGCTCCGGCGATGAGGATCGCCGCGCCTGCGGCGGCGTAGAATAGAGCCTTCATGGCTGCGCTCCTTGTTTCAGCCGTAAAGGTTAATGCGGATCTGGCCGGAGCGTTCACTATTCTCCCGTCAAGGGAACCGGGAGGCCGCATCGGCGGGAGGCATGAGGCGTCCAGACCGCCTTCGCTCAGGCAGCGAGTCGCTGCGCGGCGAGCGTTGGCGCTCTACCAGCTCAAGCAGCGAGCCGCCGCGCGGGGAGCGCTAGCGTCCTAACCAGCTCAAGCAGCGAGCCGCCGCGCGGTGAGCGCTAGCGCCCTAAAAGTCCACTGCTAGACCCTTCTTCTCCCAGTCGCCGAAACGGGTGGGCTCCGGTCCCTTGCGGCCGCCGACCTCGTTCGGAAGCGCGGCGGCCTCCTCGGCGGCGCGGCGTTCGGCCGCCTCCAGCAGGGCGCGGCGGGCGGCCTCGTTCAGGGGGCGCTCGGACGTGGCGTGGGGCACGTCGGCGTTGAAGGCTTCCTCGGGGGAAGGTTCGGTCGGGTGTTCAGTCGGGGGGGTGGGCTGTTCGGTCACAGGTCGCCTGCCTTGAGAGCGGGGATACTGGGGCTCAAATAGACGTTCCGGCTGAACACGCCACCCCTTGAAGTCCGACAGCGCGACCGAAGCCCGTATGAACCATCTGAAGACATTCGCCCTGCTGGCCGTGATGACCGCCCTGTTCATGGGGATCGGCTATCTGATCGGCAAAGGGCCCGGCATGGCGATCGCCCTGGTCGCGGCGGCGGGCATGAACCTGTTTTCCTATTGGAATGCGGACAAGATCGTCCTGAAGATGTACCGCGCCCAGCCGGTGGACGAGACCCACCCCAACGCCGTGGTGCGCGCCTATGTCGCCGATGTGAAGCAGATGGCCGGCGACGCGGGCCTGCCCCTGCCCAACATCACCATCATTCCGAACGATCAGCCGAACGCCTTCGCCACGGGACGCAATCCCCAAAACGCGGCGGTGGCGGCGACGACCGGCCTGCTGGACATGCTGACGCGCGAAGAGATTCGCGGCGTCATGGCGCACGAGCTGGCCCATGTGAAGAACCGCGACACCCTGACCATGACGGTCACGGCGACGGTGGCGGGCGCCATCGCCATGCTGGCCAACTTCGCCCTGTTCTTCGGCGGCGGGGACGACCGCGAGCGGCCGGGCGGCATGATCGGGACCATCGCCCTGATGCTGCTGGCGCCGATGGCGGCGGGTCTGGTGCAGATGGCCATCAGCCGCACCCGCGAATATGAAGCCGATCGCGTCGGCGCCGAGATCGCCGACGACCCTCAGGCCCTGGCTTCGGCCCTGCAGAAGATCGAGGCCTATGCGCGCGGGGCGGTCAACGCCCCGGCCGAGCGCAATCCGGCGACGGCCCATATGTTCATCATCAATCCGCTGAACGGAAAGGGGGCGGACAATCTGTTCTCGACCCACCCGGCCACGGGCAATCGCGTCCGCGCCCTGATGGAGCTGGGCGCGAAGATGGGCATGGGCGGGCGCGTGCGTCCGGCGGCGGCCTTCGTGGCGCCTGCGCCTGTCGCGTCCAGCACGTCCGCCGCGCCGGTCCGGGGGACCAGCGTGCCGACGACCGACGACGCCCCCGCCGCGCCGCCGCGCGGGCCGTGGGGCTGAGGCTTCCGCAAGTATGGGGCTTTGCGTGCGCGGGCTTAAGCCGCTAGAGCGAATATCTGTGTTCAGTTGGACGAGTGTCCAACTGAACACAGATATTCGCTCCAAGCATAATTCTGGACCATTGTTCTGGGTTCAGTCGATTTCGACTGAACCGAAAATGGTCTAGAGCGCGCGCCATGACCGACGAGACCGATCCCAAACCGTCCGACGCCGACCGCCCTGAATGGGCCAAGGCGCATGGCCCGCTGCGCTCCTTCGGGCGCATCAAGTCGCGGCCGATCAAGGCGAAGCAGGCGGCCCTGTTCGACACCCTGATGCCGCGCATCGTCGTGCCGGACCCGGCCAAGGGGCCGATCGACCCTCAAGCCCTGATGCCCGGCGCGAAAGCGGCGTGGCTGGAGATCGGCTTCGGCGGCGGCGAGCACCTGGCGGCCCAGGCGGCGCGCCATCCCGAGGCGGTGATGATCGGCTGCGAGCCCTTCCTGAACGGCGTCGCCTCGGCTTTGCGTCACGTCGAGGAAGGCGGGCTTCAGAATGTGCGGCTGCACGCCGACGACGCCCGCGCGGTGATGACGGCCCTGCCGGACGCCTCGCTGGACCGGGTGATGATCCTATTCCCCGACCCCTGGCACAAGGCGCGCCACAACAAGCGCCGCTTCCTGCAGGACGAGACGGCGGTGGAGATCGCCCGCCTGCTGAAGCCGGGCGGCCGCGTGCGTTTCGTCACCGACTGGCTGGACTACGCCGACTGGGCGCTGGAGCGGCTGGCGCGTACGCCGGGGCTGGGGCGCCGGGAGACGGGCGCCGACTGGTTCGCCGCGCCCGAAGACCACGTCGTCACCCGCTATGAGGAAAAGAAGCTGGGCGACACCGATCCGATCTTCCTGGAGTTCGAACGCCTGGCCTGACGCCGCGGCATACGTGTTTCTACGAACGGCGGTTTTCTTTG
This sequence comes from Brevundimonas sp. ZS04, assembly GCF_001956865.1. Taxonomy (NCBI): domain Bacteria; kingdom Pseudomonadati; phylum Pseudomonadota; class Alphaproteobacteria; order Caulobacterales; family Caulobacteraceae; genus Brevundimonas; species Brevundimonas sp. ZS04. The sequence continues at coordinate 14,941 of NZ_MTHE01000015.1, read as the reverse complement.
TGTTTACCCCCGTCCGTCACCCTGGCTCTGACAGTCAGGGGGATGATCTATGGGTGGTTTGACGATCAGCGGGCGGGTGAACCTGCTTTCGGTGCTCGCGGTGGCCGGACTTCTGCTGGTCGCGGGCCTGTCGTTGATGAAGCTTGACGGCGTGCTGCGAGATGAGATCGCGGACCGCACCCAGAAGACCGTCGAGGTGGCCCATAGCGTCGTCGCCCACTATCACGCCCAGGAGCAGCTGGGCGTCATGACTCGCGCCCAGGCCCAGACCGCCGCCCTGTCGACCCTGCGCGCCCTGCGCTACGGCCAGGACGACTATTTCTGGGTCAACGACATGCACCCGCGCATGGTCATGCATCCTTTCAGCCCGCAGCTGGAAGGGCAGGATCTGAACGCAAAGACCGACGCCGACGGCGTCTTCATGTTCCGCGAGATGACCGAGGTCGCCCGGCGCGACGGCGGGGGCTTCGTCAACTACCGCTGGGCCAAGCCGGGCCAGCAGGAGCCTGCGCCCAAGGTGTCCTATGTTCAGGCCTTCAAGCCGTGGGGCTGGGTGATCGGCTCGGGCGTCTATACGGATCAGATCGTCGCTACCGTGGGACGTGCGGCCCTGGCTCTGGGCGGGATGGCGCTCGCCGTGGCGGTCGCCGTGGGCGCCGCCGGATGGTTCCTAGGGCGATCGGTGGCGCAGCCGGTGGTGGCCTTGGCCGCACGGATGAAGCGCCTGGCGGACGGCGACAGGACGACAGCCATTCCGGGCCTGGCGCGGCGTGACGAGATCGGGCGGATGGCCGGCGCCCTTGAGGTGTTCCGCGACGCCGCCCTCGCCAACGACCGCCTGGAGGCCGAAGCTGCGGCCCAGCGTCAGGCGGCCGAAGAGGAGCGCATCCGCGTCGAGGCGGAAAAGGCCAAGGCCGCCGAGGAGGACCGCATCGCCATCACCGCCCTTGGCCAGGGCCTGAACGCCATGGCGTCGGGCGACCTGACCCATCGCATGACGGTGTCGGTGGCGCCCAAGGCGGAGCAGCTGAAGGCCGACTTCAACGCCGCCATCGCACAGTTGGAAAGCGCCGTGGCGGCGGTCGTGGCCAATGTCGCGGCCATCCGTTCGGGCTCGAACGAGATTTCCGAAGCGTCGGACGACCTGTCGCGCCGCACCGAACAACAGGCGGCCAGCCTGGAAGAAACGGCGGCGGCTCTGGATCAGATCACCGCCACGGTGAACCGGACCGCCGACGGCGCCCGTCAGGCTTCGGGCGTGGCGCATTCGGCGCGCGACGACGCCGAGGGCAGCGGCCAGGTGGTGCGCGACGCCGTGGAGGCCATGAGCCGGATCGAGGCGTCGTCCAACCAGATCGGCGACATCATCGGGGTGATCGACGAGATCGCCTTCCAGACCAACCTTCTGGCGCTGAACGCCGGCGTCGAGGCGGCGCGCGCGGGCGACGCCGGCCGCGGCTTCGCCGTGGTGGCCTCCGAAGTGCGCGCCCTGGCCCAGCGTTCGGCCGAGGCGGCCAAGGAGATCAAGGCTTTGATCTCGGCCTCCAGTCAGCAGGTCGGCGCGGGGGTGGCCCTGGTCGGACAGACGGGCGAGGCCCTGCAGCGCATCGTCGGCCGCGTGGCCGAAATCGACGGCCTGGTCGCGGAGATTTCGGCCTCGGCCCAGGAGCAGGCGACAGGCCTGCAGCAGGTCAACACCGCCGTGAACCAGATGGATCAAGTCACTCAGCAGAATGCTGCGATGGTCGAGGAATCGACGGCCGCCAGCCACTCCCTGGCCCAGGAGGCCGACGTCCTGGCCGCCTCGGTGGCGCGTTTCCGCATCGGAGGGGCTGTCGCGGCCGAGCCTTCGCCTGCGCCGGCGCCTCGGACCATTGCGGTGCTGAAGACCGTCGGTCGCGGCGGCGCCGCTCGGCTGCAAGAGGTCGAGGACGACTGGCAGGAGTTCTGACCGGACGGCCTGATCGTATGGCCGTGATTGGCATGGGGTGACGGCGGGGGCTGACACGGCCCCCGCTTTCGCCTATATGACCGCTCACATCGTTAGACCGACGTCCAACGGCGTCGTATCAAGCGGCGGCCCGGACGGACCGTCGCTTTTGTTTTTGGAGTAGCCGCTTGCGGGCCAAGACCGCCGAAGACCGTGCTCTGCTGGAGCTGATCGACCCCGTGGCCGAGAGCCTGGGGCTGGCGGTCGTGCGCGTGCGCCTGATGGGCGGGACGCTGCGTCGCCGCCTGCAGATCATGGCCGAGCGCCAGACCGACCACGACATCTCGGTCGAGGAGTGCGCCCGTCTGTCGCGCGCCGTGTCCGAGGTGCTGGACGCCGCCGACCCGATCTCGGGCGAGTATCTGCTGGAAGTCTCGTCGCCCGGCATCGATCGGCCGCTGACGCGCCTGATCGACTTCGACCTGTTCGAAGGGCTGGAGGCCCGCATCGAGACCGACCGCATGGTCGAGGGGCGCAAGCGCTTCAAGGGCGTCGTGGCCGGGACCGAGGGCGAGAACATCGCCATCGATCTGGACGGCGAGGACGAGACCGCCCTGATCCCCTTCGCCTGGCTGGCCGACGCCAAGCTGGTGCTGACCGACGAACTGCTGAAACGCGGCGCGGCCCTGCGCGCGGCGCGCGGCGAACCCGAAGACGACGGCCTGCCCCAAGATACGTCTGGGGGCGCGCCCGACGCTGAACAATCCAACTCCGACTCCACTAAGGACGACGCCTGATGGCCGTGACCGGAATCTCCGCCAACCGTCTGGAACTGCTCTCCATCGCCGACGCCGTCGCGCGCGAGAAGAACATCGACCGGGAGATCGTCATCGAGGCGATCGAGGAGGCGATCCAGAAGGGCGCCAAGTCGCGCTATGGCGCGCACCACGACATCCGCGCCCAGATCGACCACAAGACCGGCGAGCTGAGCCTGACGCGCCACGTCACCATCGTCGCTGACGACTGGCAGCCGGAAGACGAGCTGGAAGAGTTCAACGACAGCGCCATGGTGCGCCTGCGCGACGCGCTGAAGCGCGACGCCGAGGCTGAGGTCGGCAAGGAATACGTCGAGATCCTGCCGCCGTTCGAGTTCGGCCGCGTCCAGACGCAGATGGCTCGCCAGGTCGTGACCGGAAAGGTCCGCGAGGCCGAGCGCGCCAACCAGTACGAAGAGTTCAAGGATCGCGTCGGCGAGATCGTCAACGGTACGGTCAAGCGCGTCGAATACGGCAACACCATCGTCGACCTGGGCCGTGGCGAAGGCATCATGCGCCGCGACCAGTCGATCCCGCGCGAGGTGTTCAACGTCGGCGACCGCGTCCGCACCTACATCTACGACGTGCGCCCCGAGGCCAAGGGTCCGCAGGTCATGCTGTCGCGCGCCCATCCCGGCTTCATGGCCAAGCTGTTCGCCCAGGAAGTGCCGGAAGTCTACGACGGCGTGATCGAGATCCGCGCCGCCGCCCGCGACGCCGGTTCGCGCGCCAAGATGGCCGTCCTGTCGAACGACAGCTCGATCGACCCCGTCGGCGCCTGCGTCGGCATGCGCGGCTCGCGCGTTCAGGCGGTCGTCGCCGAACTGCAGGGCGAGAAGATCGACATCATCCAGTGGAACGAGGACGAGCCGACCTTCATCGTCAACGCCCTGGCCCCGGCCGAAGTGGCCAAGGTGGTGCTGGACGAAGAAGCCGACCGCGTTGAAGTCGTGGTGCCGGACGAGCAGCTGTCGCTGGCCATCGGCCGTCGCGGCCAGAACGTCCGCCTGGCCTCGCAGCTGACCGGCTGGCAGATCGACATCATCACCGAGTCCCAGGACTCCGAGCGTCGCCAGCGCGAGTTCGCCGAACGCACCGCCCTGTTCCAGGAAGCCCTGGACGTGGACGAGACGATCGCCCAGCTGCTGGTCACCGAAGGCTTCGCCACGGTCGAGGATCTGGCCTTCGTCGAGGCTTATGAAATCTCCGAGATCGAAGGCTTCGACGAGGACACGGCCGAAGAGCTGCAGACCCGCGCCCGCGAACACCTGGAGCGTCAGGCGGCCGAGCTGGACGCCAAGCGCGTGGCCCTGGGCGTCGAAGACGGCGTTCTGGAAGTGCCGGGCGTGACCGCCGCCATCGCCGTCGCCTTGGGCGAAGGCGGGGTGAAGACGGTCGAGGATCTGGCCGACCTGGCCACCGACGAAATCCGCGGCGGCTATGAAGTGCGCGGCGGCGAGCGCGTGAAGGTTCCGGGCGTGCTGGAAAGCTTCAATCTGAGCCAGGAAGACGCCGAAATGCTGATCTTGCAGGCGCGCGTGGCCGCTGGCTGGATCGACGCTTCGGAACTGCCTCAGCCGGAATACGTCGAGGAAGAAGCTTTCGAGGAAGAGGCCGAAGCTGAGGGCGATGAAGACGCCGTCGCGGCTGACGCTGACGTCGACGCTGATGCAGAGGCCGCTTCCGGCGACCTCGACGATCAGTCCCGCGACATGTGATGGGAGCCGCAGCCGTCCATGAGGTCGTCCGAGACGTTGATCGATAGGGATCGTCAGGACCTGGCGTCGCGCCAGGCCCTCGATGAATCTCGTCTGATCCGTTTCGTGGCGGCCCCGGACGGGGCGGTGGCGCCCGATCTGGGGCGCAAGCTTCCGGGGCGCGGCCTGTGGGTCGCGGCCGACCGCGCCTCGCTTGAGGCCGCGATCAAGAAGAACCTGTTCGCGCGGGCGGCCAAGGCGCCGTTGAAGCCCGCCGCGGACCTGCCTGATGTGGTCGAAAGCCTGCTGGTTCGGCGCTGCCTGGACCAGCTGGGTCTTGCCCGGCGCGAAGGCGTGCTTATCTCTGGGTTCGAGAAATGCGCTGCGGCGATCCGCAGCGGCCGCGCCGCCTGGCTGATTGAAGCCGCCGACGGCTCGGCCGATGGGCGCGGCAAGCTTCTGGCCCTCTCCAGACACGCCTCGCCCGCCCCCGAAATCTGCGGGGCTTTCAGCGCGGACGATTTGAGTTTGGCCCTTGGGCTGGAAAATGCGATACACGCCGTCCTGCTGCAAGGCGGGCGGGCCGATCGCTGGACCATGGAGGTTCAGCGGCTGGCGGGATTTCGACCTCTCTGTCCCCAGAGCTGGAACCGGGCGGGGCCCGAACACGGCGCAGAGGACGACCGGAGCGCGGCTCCGGAAGGAGAGCCTTAGGGTTTGAGCGGCTGCGGGCCTGTTTCCGAAACAACGGAGGCGGGGCCGCATTCTGCTATGGGTGATTGAGAGACGAAGGCGGAATTCTCCGCCCTGAGTAAAGCGACCGGATGAGCGACGAAAACAACAATTCCAACGACGGCAAGACTCCTGCCAACACGCCTTCGCAAACGGGGCCGCGCGCGCCGTTGAGCCTGAAGCCGCGTGCGGCGGGCTCGGTCTCGACCGGCACGGTGAAACAGAGCTTCAGCCACGGCCGTTCCAAGACCGTCGTCGTCGAGACCAAGCGCCGCGCTGGCCCGCAGGGCGGGCATCAGCGTCCGCAGGGCTTCGACGTCGCGCGTCCGCGCCCCGAAGGCGGCGCGCCGCGTTCGGCCGCGCCGCGTCAACCGGCCGGCGGCGCCCTGTCGCCCGAGGAACAGGAGGCGCGTCGCCGCGCCATCGCCCTGGCCACGCAACAGGCCGCCGAGCGCGAACGCAAGGCGGTCGCCGCCAAGGCCGCCGAGCGCCAACAGGCCGCCGCCGTCGAGGCCGCCGCCGCCAAGGCCGCGGCTGAAGCCGCCGCCGCCAAGGCCGCAGCCGAGGCCGCCCGCGTGGAGGCCGCCAAGCTGAGCGCAGCGGCGCCCGCCCCCACGCCGGCCAAGCCTGCCGCGCCGAAGGCCGAAGCGCCCAAGGTCGAGGCTCCGAAGGTCGAAGCCAAGCCTGAGCCGGCCAAGCCGGCGGCCCCGGCCGCGCCCAAGCGCCCGACCGTCAACTTCGGCCAGCGCGCGCCCAAGATCCCGACCGGCCGCGCGCCGCTGGAGCGTCCCGCCTTCGGCGGTCGTTCGGCTCGCGAACAGGCCATGGGCGACGGCGAGCGTCCGCAGGCCCGTGAACAGGCGCCGCGCGAAGGCGGCCGCGAGGGCGCCGAGCGTCCTGCGCGTCCGGCCCAGACCGTCCGCTATTCGGCGCTGAACCCGCGTCCGGCCCCCGGCGCCCGCACCGGCGCGCCCGGCGCCTCGCGTCCCGGCGCCCGTCCGGCCCCGAACCAGCCTCCGGCCCAGCCCGAAGTGGCGCGTCCCAGCCGCGCCGGCGGCGGTTTCGCCCGTCCGGCCACCGGCCGCGAGGACGATCGCGAGAAACGTTTCGCCGACAACGCGCCCGGCAAGGCCGTCAGCCGCACGCGCGGCGAGCCCAAGCGCCGCGAAGGCCGCCTGACCATCCATTCGGTGGCGGGAGGCGACGAGGACGCCGTCGAGCGCATGCGCTCGCTGGCCTCGGTGCGCCGCGCTCGCGAACGCGAGAAGGAAAAGCGCCGCGGCGGCTCGACCGAGACGCCGAACCGTCCGCGTGAAGTGGTCATCCCCGACACCATCACCGTCGGCGAACTGGCCAACCGGATGGCCGTGCGCGGCGTCGACATCATCAAATTCCTGATGCGTCAGGGCCTGATGATGAAGATCAACGACGTGATCGATTCCGACACCGCCGAACTGGTGGCCGAGGAATACGGCATGGCCGTCAAGCGCGTGTCCGAATCCGACGTTGAAGAAGGCTTCATCGCCGACGCCGACGACGCCGACGCGGGCGAGATCCGCCCCCCGGTCGTGGCCATCATGGGCCACGTCGACCACGGCAAGACCTCGCTTCTGGACGCGTTGCGCACCACGGACGTGGCGGGCGGCGAAGCCGGCGGCATCACGCAGCACATCGGCGCCTATCAGGTGCGCCTGGCCGACGGTCAGCGCATCACCTTCCTGGACACGCCGGGCCACGCGGCCTTCTCGGCGATGCGGGCGCGCGGCGCCAACGTCACCGACATCGTCGTCCTGGTCGTGGCGGCCGACGACGGCGTCATGCCGCAGACGGTCGAGGCCATCCAGCACGCCAAGGCGGCGGGTTCGCCGATCATCGTGGCGGTCAACAAGATCGACAAGCCGGACGCCAATTCGCAGAAGATCGTCAACGAGCTGCTTCAGTATGAAGTCATCTCCGAGAGCCTGGGCGGCGACACTCAGATCATCGAGCTGTCGGCCAAGGAGAAGATCAACCTCAACGGTCTGACCGACGCCATCCTGCTGCAGGCCGAAGTCATGGACCTGCGCGCCAACGCCGACCGTTCGGCCGAAGGCGTGGTCATCGAGGCCAAGCTGGACAAGGGCCGCGGCCCGGTCGCGACCGTCCTGGTCAAGCGCGGCACGCTGAAGCGCGGCGACATCGTCGTGGCCGGTTCGGCCTGGGGCAAGGTTCGCGCCCTGCTGAACGAGCGCAACGAGCAACTGCCTGAAGCCGGTCCGTCGGTTCCGGTCGAGATTCTCGGCCTGGACGAGGCGCCGTCGCCGGGCGACGTCTTCGCCGTGGTGGAATCCGAGGCCCGCGCTCGCGAACTGACGGAATACCGTCAGCGCGTGAAGCGCGAGAAGACCCAGGTCTCGGGCGGTTCGCTGTCGCTGGTCGACATGATGTCGAAGCTGCAGTCCAAGAAGGTCAATGAACTGCCGGTCCTCATCAAGGCCGACGTTCAGGGCACGGCCGAAGCCATCGTCGGCTCGCTGGACAAGATGGGCAACGACGAGGTCCGCGCCCGCACCGTCTATTCGGGCGCCGGCGGCATCACCGAGAGCGACGTCAACCTGGCCAAGTCGGCCGGGGCGCCGATCCTGGGCTTCAACGTCCGCGCCTCGAAACAGGCGCGCGACCTGGCGGAGCGTGAAGGCGTCGAGATCCGCTACTACTCGATCATCTACGACCTGCTGGACGACATTAAGGGCGTGCTCTCGGGCATGCTGGCGCCGCTCCAGCGCGAAACCTTCCTGGGCAACGCCAAGGTGCTGCAGACCTTCGACATCACCAAGGTCGGCCGGGTCGCGGGCTGCCGCGTCACCGAGGGCGTGGTCCGCAAGGGCGCGCGCGTCCGCATCATCCGCGACGACGTGGTGGTGCTGGAGCTGGGCGTGCTCAACACGCTCAAGCGCTTCAAGGACGAGGTCAACGAAGTGCCTTCGGGTCAGGAGTGCGGCATGCAGTTCGCCGGCTTCCAGGACATCAAGGAAGGCGACTACATCGAGTGCTTCACCGTCGAAGAGATCAAGCGCACCCTGGACTAGAACGCTTGAGCCTCACGGCCTGAAACATGAAGGGCGCGGTTTCCACGGAAGCCGCGCCCTTTGTCTTTGGGGATGAGCGGGTGAGTGAGGTCACGCCTCGACGGCGGACTTCAACGCGCCATCCGCGAAGGTCAGGGTGAAGCGCTGAACCGGCGTCGCGTCGTTCGCCTGAAGCTCAATCTCCAGCCGTTCTCCGCACAGTTCGGCGCCGAGCAGGTCGACCTCAATCTCCCCCAGCCAGGCGCGGCCCGTGACCTGCTGATAGGTTTGCTCCAGCTCCAACCGGCACGGCGTTCCGTCGGCGCCCGTCCAGCTCCATAGACCTGCGACCGAGGCGGGAACCGTCCATTTGTAGATGTAGCCGTCGGCGACCTTGATCCGCTCGTCGGCCGGCCAGTCGCCCATGTCGAAGGCGTGGGAGACGATGCGGGCGCCGGGCTTCAGCTGGCTGAGCAGGCGCGGGCGCAACTGCACATTGATGGACTGAAGCAGATAGAGGCTGACCACGGTGGCCTCGCGGACATCGACGCTGAACAGGTCTTCCTCGCGGAAGTCGACCATGTGTTCGACCCCGGCCCAACCGGCGAACTCCATGGCGTCGGCGATCCGCAGGGGGTCGACGTCGACGCCGACGCCGCGCGCGTCGCGATCGCGGGCGGCGGCGATGACGATGCGTCCGTCGCCGCAGCCGAGATCATACAGACGATCGCCGGGACCGACGCCCGCTAGACTCAGCATGGCCTCGACCGTGTCCTCCTCGGTCGGCACGAAGGGCACGGCGAGGTAGTGATCCGGATCCTGGGCGTAGTTGTCGATGTCGAAGGGGTCTGTGAACACGGTCTTGGGTCATGTAGCGGGGGGAGGGGCATCATGACGGATCGACCGCCGTCTTTCCACTCGATGGGCTTCATCTGAAGCCCGCTTGGCCTTAGGGTTCGGCTCTATCGCGTCGGGGGGCGCTAATGAATGGGCCGCCATGCCTCGTCCTGACCTGTCTCTGCTGCTGATCGTCGCCGGCCTGGGCGCCCTAGCGACGCCGGCGATGGCCGATACTCGTTTCCTGTCCTTCGATGCGCGCGACCGCGCCACCCAGGCCCTGACGCGCGGGGTGACGCTGGAGGTCGAGCGCGGCTGGTTCGGCGCCACTTCGGTGAGGAACCTGTTCTCTTCGAGCTCGCGCGGGTCGGCGCGGTTCGAGCGCGGCGGGCCGGAACAGGTGCGCCGCGTCCTGCCGCAGGGGGCGGCGGACGGCGGGGTGTACAGCATCACGACCGACGGCGACGGCCGCGCCCTGTCGCGCGCCCTGTGCCCCGGCTCGGACCAGGCCTTCATCGTCGTCGGACGGGTGCGCGCAGGCCATCCCCTGACGATCGAGACGGTCGGGCGCTGGGCCGACGGTCAGTTCCGTCACTGCGTCACCTTGAACTACGACTATCGCGGCGAATGGGCGACGATGCAGGGCTCTTCGCCCGCCCGCGACGTCCCTGCCGCCTTCGGGACCAACTAGGCGGCGCGGAGGTGCTGATCCGCTGGAGCCTGGCTGTCCTGATCGGCCTGCTGGCCGGGGTGTGGACGGCGCAGCGGCCGGGCGATCCAGCGTTGTTCCCCGCCGCATCGTCGGAGACGGCGATCGTCGTCTATCTGCTCGACAACGGCTTTCACACCGACCTGGCCGTGCCGCGCGCGGCGCTGGCGGCGGGCGACGACGCCCTGGCGCGGGCGGTGCGGGCCCTGCCGCCGGGCGACTGGGTGCGGATCGGCTGGGGCGACTCCGTCTTCTATGTCGAACAGGGGGCGATCAGCGGCCGCCTGCCCGACGGGGCGCGGGCCTTCTTCAAGCCCGGCGGCAATCCTTCGGTGCTCATGCTGGACCCCGATCCGACCGATCCGGCGCTGTTCGCCGAGCCGGGGCGGGCGACGCTGCGCCTGTCGCCCCAGGGCTTCGCCGCCCTGCGCGCGCGGGTGGCGACGTCGCTGCGGCTGGATGAGGGCGGGCAGGTGGTGGTTTCGGCGCAGAGAGACGGCGACGACGCCGTCTTCTACGCCAGCGGCGAGACCTTCTGGGTCGGGCATCTGTGCAATCACTGGACGGCCGAGGTGCTGAACGCGGGCGGCCTGCCCATGCCCATGGCCCGCAGCTTGACCTCAGGCGCGGTGATGCGGGCGGCCCGGCAGGCGGAACAGAGTGCGGCGGAACTGGACTTGAGCGGCGCAGGCGACTAGACCCCGCCCCTTCGCGTTTCAGAGCCGGCGTCCGATCCCCGGCGGCGCGAGCAGGAGGAGCCCACGATGGCCCGCAAGCAACACACCCGCAACGCCAGCGGCCCGCTGGGGCCGTCGCAGCGCCAGCTGCGCGCCGGAGAACTGATCCGCCACGCCCTGGTCGACGTCATGCGCGAGCATGAGATTCACGATGAAGCCCTGGTCGGCGTCTCCGTCACCGTGACCGAGGTGCGGATGAGCCCGGACCTGCGCCACGCGACCTGTTTCGTCGAACCGCTGGGCGCCGGCGTCGACGCCGCCGAAACGACGGGTCACGAGAGCGAGATCATCAAGGCGCTGAACGACCATGCCAAATTCTTGCGCGGTCAGCTGGGTCGCCGCATCGACATGAAGTTCACGCCGGACCTGAAATTCCGCCACGACGAGAGCTTCGACACGGCCAGCCACATGGACCGTCTGTTCAATGATCCGCGCGTGCGCGCCGATATCGAACACGCTGACGACCAGGGCGAAGACTGAGTTATGGCGCGACGCAAGAAGGGCGATCTCGTCAACGGCTGGGTGTGCCTGGACAAGCCCTATGAGATGGGTTCGACCGAGGCGGTGACGAAGATTCGTCGCCTGTTCAACGCCCAGAAGGCGGGCCATGCGGGCACGCTGGACCCGCTGGCCTCGGGCATACTGCCCATCGCGCTGGGCGAGGCGACCAAGACGGTGCCCTTCATGATGGAGGCGCAGAAGGTCTATCGCTTCACCATCCACTGGGGCATTTCGACCGACAGCATCGACCGCGAGGGCGAGATCATCGCTCGTTCCGACGTGCGCCCCTCGGTCGAGGCGGTGAAGGCCGCCTTGCCGTCCTTCGTCGGCGAGATCGATCAGACGCCGCCGGCCTTCTCGGCCGTACGGGTCAATGGCGAGCGCGCCTATGACCTGGCGCGGGCGGGGGTCGAGGTCGAGCTGCAGTCGCGCCGCGTGACCATTCATGAGGCGGCGGTGACGGCCGCGCCGGACGCCGATCACGTCGAGATCACGATGCGCACGGGCAAGGGCGTCTATGTCCGTTCGCTGGCGCGCGACCTGGCGATCATGCTGGGCGCCGAGGGCCATGTCTCGGACCTGAGGCGCGAGCGGGTGGGGCCGTTCTCGGTCGACAACGCCGTAACGCTGGATTTTCTGGAAGAGTTGGCGCATAAGGGCGCCGCCTTTGAGGGCTTGCTGCCCGTTTCGACCGCTCTGGACGACATCCCGGAGTTGGCCGTGACGGATCAGGACGCCCTCTCTCTGAGGCAGGGACGGCCGATCGTTCTGCTCCCCCGACAGATTGAAACCCTCAAGGACCGGCTGCCCGCCGGCTCGCGGCTGGTTTCGGTCTTCGAGGGCGGAACCCTGGTCGCGCTCGGCAATCTCAGGGCCGGTCGGCTTGAACCCGATCGTGTTTTCAACCTCCCATAACGGAGAACTCTGATGTCGATTACGGCTCAACGTAAGGCTGAAGTCATCGCCGACAACGCTCGCTCGACGGGCGACACCGGTTCGGCGGAAGTCCAGGTCGCGATCCTGACGGAACGCATCGCCAACCTGACCGAGCACTTCAAGACCCACAAGAAGGACAACCACTCGCGTCGTGGCCTGCTGAAGCAGGTTTCGCAGCGTCGTCGCCTTCTGGACCACCTGAACAAGACCGACAGCGCCCGCTATCAGGCGCTGATCGCCAAGCTGGGCCTGCGTCGCTAAGGCGCGCCCGGTTGCGGATCGGATAATTCCACGAGGCGCGGGCGGACACGTCCGCGCCTCGTTCCGCTCCTAGACTACGCTTTCCCGCGCGCCGCGGGTCTTACCGGCGCAACCGACGCGAGGGCCTTGAATCCGGTCCTCAATCACCCGCCCGGCCGCGATGTCGCGGTCAGGTCAACGGGGACCGTTAAGGACTGAACGGCCTGACGCTCCGCACACCCCCGACGGGAATACGCCCGCGGGAGACGAAAGACGAAACATGTTCGATATCAAACGCAAGACGATCGAGTGGGCCGGACGCCCCTTGACCCTCGAGACGGGCCGCATCGCCCGTCAGGCCGACGGCGCCGTGCTGGCGACCTACGGCGAGACCGTGGTCCTGGCCACCGTCGTCTACGGCCGTCAGCCCAAGCCGGGCCTGGATTTCTTCCCCCTGACGGTCAACTACCAGGAAAAGACCTTTGCGGCCGGCAAGATCCCGGGCGGCTACTTCAAGCGTGAAGGCCGTCCGACCGAGAAGGAGACCCTGGTCTCCCGTCTGATCGACCGCCCGATCCGCCCCCTGTTCGTCAAGGGCTTCAAGAACGAGACCCAGGTCATCGTCACCGTGCTGCAGCACGACCTTGAGAACGATCCCGACATCCTGGGCATGGTCGCCGCCTCGGCCGCTCTGACCATCTCGGGCGTGCCCTTCATGGGCCCGATCGGCGCCGCGCGCGTCGGCATGATCGACGGCGAACTGGTGCTGAACCCGGCCATCGACCAGATGGGCGAAAGCGCCCTGGATCTGGTCGTCGCGGGCACGCAGGACGCCCTGATGATGGTCGAATCCGAAGCCAAGGAGCTGTCGGAAGAGAAGATGCTCGAGGCTCTGATGTTCGCGCACGCGGGCATGCAGCCGGTCATCGACGCCATCATCGACCTGGCCGAACACGCCGCCAAGGAGCCGTTCGACTTCCAGGCCGAGGACCACTCGGACGTGGTCGCCTCGATCAAGGCGCTGGTCGGCGAAGAGATCAAGGCCGCCTACGCCCATCCGGGCAAGTATGACCGCCGCTCGGGCGTCGACGCCGCCAAGAAGAAGGCCGCCGAGGCCCTGGTGAAGACCGACGAGAAGCCGGAAGGCGTCGACTCGTCCAAGTTCTCGGCCGCGTTCAAGGAATGCGAAGCCGACGTCCTGCGTCGCGACATCATCGAGAACAGCCACCGCGTCGACGGCCGCGCCCTGGACAAGGTCCGCGCCATCGTCTCGGAAGTCGGCGTCCTGCCGCGCACCCACGGTTCGTCGCTGTTCACGCGCGGCGAAACCCAGGCCCTGGTCGTCGCCACCCTGGGCACCGGCGAGGACGAGCAGTACATCGACAGCCTGACGGGCACCTACAAAGAGTCCTTCCTGCTGCACTACAACTTCCCGCCCTATTCGGTCGGTGAAGCGGGCCGCATGGGCTCGCCGGGCCGTCGTGAAATCGGCCACGGCAAGCTGGCCTGGCGCGCCATCCGCCCGATGCTGCCGTCGAAGGAAGACTTCCCCTACACCATCCGTCTGGTGTCGGAGATCACCGAGTCCAACGGCTCGTCCTCGATGGCCACGGTCTGCGGTTCGTCGCTGGCCCTGATGGACGCCGGCGTGCCGCTGGCCCGTCCGGTCTCGGGCATCGCCATGGGTCTGATCCTGGAGCCGTCGGGCGAGTTCGCCATCCTGTCGGACATCTTGGGCGACGAAGATCACCTGGGCGACATGGACTTCAAGGTCGCGGGCACCTCGGAAGGCATCACCAGCCTTCAGATGGACATCAAGGTCGCCGGCATCACCAAGGAGATCATGCAGCAGGCCCTGACGCAGGCTTCGGCCGGTCGTCTGCACATCCTCGACGAAATGTCGAAGGCGATGGAGGCTCCCCGCGCCGAGCTGGGCGAGTTCGCGCCCAAGATCGAATCCATCAAGATCGCGGTCGACAAGATCCGTGAAGTGATCGGTTCGGGCGGCAAGGTCATCCGCGAGATCGTGGAAAAGACCGGCGCCAAGATCGACATCGGCGACGACGGCACCATCAAGATCGCCGCCAACGAGCAAGAGAAGATCGAAGCCGCCAAGGCCTGGATCCAATCCATCGCCTCGGAGCCGGAAGTCGGCGCCATCTACACCGGCAAGGTCGTGAAGGTCGTCGACTTCGGCGCCTTCGTGAACTTCTTCGGCGCCAAGGACGGCCTGGTCCACGTGTCCCAGATCGCCCTGGAGCGCGTCGCCAACCCGGCCGACGTCCTGTCGGAAGGCCAGGAGGTCAAGGTCAAGTTCCTGGGCTTCGACGATCGCGGCAAGACCAAGCTGTCGATGAAGGTCGTCGATCAGGAAACCGGCGAGGACATCACCGACAAGATCAACGCCGAGCGCGCTGAACGCGGCGAAGCCCCGCTGTCGGAAGACACCGGCGGCCGTCCCAAGGGCGACCGCAACGGCGGCGACCGCGGCCGTCGCCGTCGCGACTAAGCCTCGGCGTCATTGCTGAACTGAAGAAGGCCCCGGCGGAGCGATCCGCCGGGGTCTTTTTGTGCGCTATCGCTCGCGACGCGGTCGCTCTCTGTTTGAGCGCGCTTTCTCCTTTCCTATGAAGGGGAGGGAGAGGATCAGCCCTTGCACTCTTTCGGCGGGGTTTCGCCGTCGCGGGTCCACATCGCGCAGGAACGATCGATCTCGCCCTGGATCAGGTCGCAGGGGTTGGAGGCGTGGCAGGGCGGGCG
>NZ_MTHE01000014.1:0-56919 GCF_001956865.1 Brevundimonas sp. ZS04 | reverse complement strand
GCAAGGGCGAGACCCAGCCGGCCAAGGCCACCGGCGACGGCGTGCGTGAGCCGCTGAACCGCCGCGCCACCGTCGACATCAACTTCTAAGGCTCAAGGGGGCCGGTCGTGATCGGCCCCCGAAACCTCGAGGTTGCAAGACATGAAGGACGGTCGATCCCACGGGGCGGCCGTCCTTTTTCTTTGGCTTTTTCTTAGATCCGCGGCCGGGCGTCGCTGGCGATCCGCCGCGACCGGGGCTATTGCGGCAGGGACGGTTGATAAGAGGAGCAGTCCATGCGCGTCGCCATGATCGGAACGGGCTATGTCGGCCTGGTGTCAGGCGCCTGTTTCGCCGATTTCGGCCACACGGTGACCTGCGTCGACAAGGACGCCTCGAAGATCGAGCGCCTGCACCAGAACATCATGCCCATCTATGAGCCGGGGCTGGATGATCTGGTGGCCAACAACGTTCGCGACGGACGCCTGGCCTTCGCCGTCGACGGCGCCGAGGCGATCCGCACGGCGGACGCCGTCTTCATCGCCGTGGGCACGCCTTCGCGACGCGGCGACGGTCATGCGGACCTGTCCTATGTCTATGCGGCGGCCGAGGAGATCGCCGACTTGATGCAGGGCTTCACCGTCGTGGTGACCAAGTCGACCGTCCCCGTCGGCACCGGCGACGAGATCGAGCGCATCATCCGCGAGCGCCGTCCCGACGCCGAGTTCGCGGTCGTCTCCAACCCTGAGTTCCTGCGCGAGGGCGCCGCCATCGGCGATTTCAAGCGCCCCGACCGCGTCGTGGTCGGCACGACGGACGAGCGCGCCCGTGCGGTCATGGCCGAGCTTTATCGCCCGCTGAATCTGAACGAGACGCCGATCATGTTCACCGGGCGTCGCACGTCCGAACTGATCAAATATGCGGCCAACGCCTTCCTGGCCATGAAGATCACCTTCATCAACGAGGTCGCCGACCTGTGCGAGGCGGTCGGCGCCGACGTGCAGCAGGTCGCGCGCGGGATCGGCCTGGACAACCGCATCGGCTCGAAATTCCTGCACGCCGGGCCGGGCTACGGCGGATCGTGCTTCCCCAAGGACACCTTGGCCCTGGTCCGCACCGCGACCGACGCCGGCTCGCCGCTGAAGCTGATCGAGACCACGGTCGCCATCAACGATGCGCGCAAGAAGGCCATGGCCGACCGCGTCGCCGAGGCCCTGGGCGGCGATCTGAAGGGCAAGACGGTCGCCCTTCTGGGCCTGACCTTCAAACCGAACACCGACGACATGCGCGACGCCCCCTCGCTGGACGTGGCCCCGGCGCTGATCGAGCGCGGCGCCGTTGTCCAGGCCTTCGATCCCGAAGGCATGGAGGAGGCGGCCAAGCTGCTGGACGGCGTGGTGTTCAAGGACGGCCCCTACGACGCCCTGTCGGGCGCTGACGCCGCCGTCATCATGACGGAGTGGAATCAGTTCCGCGCCCTGGATCTTGACCGGATCAAGCTGCTGCTGAAGCAGCCGGTCATGGTCGACCTGCGCAACGTCTATCGTCCGGAAGACATGCGGGCGCGCGGTTTCCGCTACTTCTCCATCGGCCGCCCGCTGGACGCGGCCTGACTAGAGCAGCAGCAGGCGACCGGCCGTGATGACCACGGCGGCGACCATGACGGCCGTCGCCGTCGCGATCCCGACCAGTTTCATCGCCCGGCCCAGGCCGTCGTCTTCCATCCGAATCTCCAGCCTGGATAGGCCGACAGTCCGCCCCGCAAGGCAAGAGGGCAGGGCGTGAAGCTGTGCTGTTTTCGGCTTGACTGTGGAGCACGCAAAAGGGGGCGGCGCATAACGCGCCGCCCCCTTCTTTACATCCAGCTGTCGCCGATCAGCCCGTGAAGGGGCGGATCAGGATTTCGACGCGGCGGTTCTGGGCCTTGCCTTCCGGGGTGGCGTTGGAGCCGATCGGCGCGCGGGCGCTCATGCCGGCGACATAGATGCGCTCACGCATCACGCCGCGGTTGATCAGGTGTGAGGCGACCGAGGCGGCGCGGCGCTCCGACAGCGGCTGGTTGATGGCGTCGCCGCCCGAGGAGTCGGTGTGGCCGACCACGTCGACCATCGAGCGGTCGTACTGGTTGAGCACGCGGGCCACGTCGTCCAGCACCGGCAGGAAGCGCGGGTCCAAGTCCGACTGGTTGGTGGCGAAGGTCACGTCCGACGGCATCCGCAGGACCAGATTGTCGCCCTGACGCGCCACGCCGACGCCGGTGCCCGACAGTTCGGCTTCCAGGGCGCGCTGCTGGCCGTCCATGTACTGGCCGACCCCGGCGCCGGCCAGGGCGCCGATGCCTGCGCCGATCAGGGCGTTCTTGCGGCCCTGCTCGCCGCTGGAGGTGTTGGTCAGATAGCCCAGCAGCGCGCCGCCCAGGGCGCCCGCGACGGCGCCGGTGCCGGTGTTGTTGCGGCGGGGCGCGGAGCTGTAGGGGTCGGTCGTGGTGCAGGCGGCGGCGCCCAGCAGGGCGGCGATGCTCAGACCGGCGACGGCGATCTTGGCGCGCATGGGAAATCCTTTCGATGGCGACTTCTGGTCGCGTGAACGCTTGCCCCACAGTTAAGGTTTCAATGTGTATGGACCATGAACGCGGACCGGCGTCGCCTGCCGTTGACCTCCGCAGCCTGTCCCCCCATCTGTAACAGCGGCCGGGCGCTTCGCCGATTACGGGGGGCGCCGGACGGCCGAGGTCGCTTCATTGCGAGGGCCCCATGACTGCACGCACCCTGTTGTTCGACAGCCCCTTCCTGTTGGGTTTCGACCATACGCGCGCCCTGATCGATCGGGCGGCCAAGGCGGCGGCCGAGTCCTATCCGCCCTACAACGTCGAGCAGCTCGGCGAGGCGGCGGTGCGCATCACCCTGGCGGTGGCGGGCTTCACCCCCGAAGAGCTGTCGGTCACGGTGGAAGGGCGTCAGCTGACCATCACCGGCAAGCGCGACGACGCCGGGCGCGACCCTCAGGCCTTCCTGCACCGGGGCATCGCGGCGCGGGGTTTCGTCCGCAGCTTCGTCCTGGCCGATGGGCTGGAGATCGCGGGCGCCCGCCTGGAGCATGGCCTGCTGCACGTCGAACTGATCCGCCCGGAACAGGAACGCAGCGTGCGGCGCATACCCATCACGACGGGCTGAACGGCCGTCGAACCGCCTGGCTTTCCAGGCGTTTAGTCAAGCGTAAGGAGGCGGTCTTATGACGCCCAACATGAATACGAAGGACTTCGCCGATTTCGGCGCCCCGGACCTGGTCTATGTCCGCGCGATCCGCGCCTCAGACGTTCTGGAGGACGTCAGGGTCGAGACGGCCGCCGACATCGAAATCGATCCGGATCAGATTCTCTATGCGGTGCACGGCGCCGACGGCGAGCGTCTGGCCGTCATGCTGGACCGCGAGACCGCCTTCGCGGCCGCCGTGGCGCATGACCTAGAGCCGATGTCGGTCCACTAGGCGCATCTGCGCCGTTCTTGAAACGGATGAAGACGTGAGGAAGACCGCTCAGGCGGCGGTTTTCGACACATCCTTGACGAACAGAGCGCGGATGGCGTCCACGGTCCGCGCCTGGCGCAGTTGCTCGCGCAGTTCCGGCGAACGCAGGGCGCGCGACACCGCCGCCAGCGCCCGCAGATGCTCGGCCCCGGCGTCCAGAGGGGCGAACAGGGCGAACAACAGGTCCACCGGACGATCGTCCAGCGATTCATAGGCGACCGGCGTGTCCAGGCGCACGAAGACGGCGCAGACCCGATCCAGCCCCTTGATGCGCGCGTGCGGCACGGCGACGCCCGACCCCAGACCCGTCGAGCCCAGGGCCTCGCGCTCCTGCAGGGCCTCGAACGCCTTGTCGGCGTCCAGGTCGAAGGCGGCGCCGAAGGCTTCGGCTACGGCGTGCAAGGCCTGACGTTTGGATGACGCCCCGCCCCGCAGGACGATCCCGTCCGACGACAGCAAATCAGCGATGTCCATGCTTACCCCGAAAATCGAACCCGACATTGGCGGAAGGGCGGGTGCTCTTTAGCGCCTTCGCCCTTCCTGAGGAAGCCTCAGCCGACAGCTTGCGCCGCCGCGCCCTTGGTCGTGCGTTGCGGATCGATCCAGCCGACGTTGCCGTCGGGCCGGCGATAGACCACGGCCAGGCCGCCGTGGGCGGCGTTGCGGAACATCACCAGCGGATAGCCGGTCATGTCCAGTTCGGCCACGGCGCGCCCCACGGTCAGGGTGCGAATCTCGGCCTCGGTCTCGGCGATGACCATGCCCACGGGAGGCGGTTCGCCCGGCAGGCCCGCCTCGCCGAACTCCTCGTCCTCGACGGTGTCGGGGTCGCGGAAGATGGTCAGGGCGGCGACTTCGCGCGCGGCGTTCTCGGTCTTCTCGGGCGACAGGCCCTTGGGCCCGATGTGGTGGTCCTTGAGGCGACGCTTGTAGCGACGCACGCGCTTCTCGAGCTTGGACAGGCTGTCGGCGAAGGCCGCCTGGGCGTCGCCGCCGAAGCCGGTCGTCACCAGTGACTGGCCCGAGGCCAGACGCACCCAGCAATCGACCCGGAAGCCGTGTCGATCCTTGGACACCACGACCTCGGCGTCCTGGGCGCCGCGGGCGAAATACTTGCCGATGCCCTCTTCGAGTTCCTGGGAGATGCGCGAGCTTAGCGCTTCGCCGACATCCACTTGCTTGCCGCTGACTTGGATCTTCATGTCCACTAGAACGCGACTGACCGGCTTTGGTGTCAATGCCGATCACCGATTTGTGGTGACGCTTGAGAAGGGTCAGCCGGCCTTCATCAGGCGGCGGCGCTGGATCGACGAGGGAATGCGCAGGGCCTCGCGATATTTCGCCACAGTGCGCCGGGCGATGTCGATGCCGGCCTCGTTCAGAATCTCGACGATGCGGTCGTCGCTCAGCACGTCGCCGTCGCCGGATTCGCCGTCGATCATGGTCTTGATTCGCTGGCGCACGGCTTCGGCCGAGTGGGCCGCACCGCCGTCGCTGGACTGGATGGCGGCGGTGAAGAAGAACTTCAGCTCGAACACCCCGCGCGGGGTGGCCACGTATTTATTCGAGGTCACGCGGCTGACCGTCGATTCGTGCATCTCGATGGCCTCAGCCACTGTCTTGAGGGTCAGGGGCCGCAGGAACTCGACGCCGAAGGCCAGGAAGGCGTCCTGCTGGCGCACGATCTCTGACGCCACCTTCATGATGGTGCGGGCGCGCTGGTCCAGCGACTTGACCAGCCAGCTGGCCTGGGCCGCGCAGTCGGCGACGAAGGTCTTTTCGACGTCCGAGCGGGCGCCCGCCGCCACCACGGCATGATAGCGCTTGTCGACCAGCAGGCGGGGCAGGGTGTCGGTGTTCAGCTCGACCCGCCAGCCGCCGGCCGGGTCGGGACGGACATGGACGTCGGGCACGACCGTCTGGGCCGGTTCGCCGCCGAAGCCGGCGCCGGGACGGGGCGTCAGGGCCTTCAGCTCGGCGATCATCTCGACCAGATCCTCGGCGTCGACGCCGCAGACCTTGCGCAGGGCCGCCAGGTCGCGCCGCGCCAGCAGGTCCAGATGATCCAGCAGGGCGCCCATGGCCGGATCGAAGCGGTTGCGCTCGATCAGTTGCAGCTTCAGACATTCGGGGATGGAGCGGGCCATGACGCCGGTCGGCTCGAAGCCGTGGCAGACGGCCAGGACGGCCTCGATGCGGGCTTCGTCCACGCCCAGCCGTTCGGCGATCTCGCCCAGGTCGGCGCGCAGATAGCCGCCTTCGTCCGTGGCGTCGATCAGGGTCAGGGCGATGGCGTGGTCGGCGGGGCTGAAGCCGGCGGCCGAGGCCTGGGCCTGCAGATGCTCCCACAGGGTCTCGTCGCGCTGGTCGGGGCGTTCGCGCTCCTCGCCGTCGGCCAGGCCGCCGCCGGAGCCGGCGCGGGACCAGTCGGCCAGGCCGGGCTGGTCGGTGGCCGGATCATCCTGGCGGTCGCTGACGCGCTCGCCGGGGGCGGCGTCGCCGTACAGATCGTCGGCGCCGGCGTCCAGGCTCTGGGCGTGGGCGTCCGAGCCTTCGACGAAGCGCATCTCGCCGTCGTCGCCGCCGTCGCCCGCAGACGCGTCATTGGCGGCCTCGGGCGCGCTCTCGGAGCCGGGCTCGCCCTCATCCCGCTGCAGCAGGGGATTGCGCTCCAGCTCGCCCTCGACGAAGGCCTCCAGCTCAAGGTTCGACAGTTGCAGCAGCTTGATCGCCTGCTGCAGCTGGGGCGTGATGACCAGCCCCTGCCCCTGTCTGACCTCCAGCCTCTGACCGATCACGTCGTTTCCGCCCCGCACGCAGGCGCTGTTGGCCCGCTTCTTGCTGGGATCATGGATCGGAAGCCGTTAACGCGAGGCGAACAGCCGCCGCGTCAGGCCTTCTGGGCGTCAGGCGTACATTTCGCCCAGGTAGACGCGGCGCACCTCGGCGTCGGCGACGGCCTCGTCGGCCGTGCCTTCAAACAGGACGGATCCGGACGAGATGATCGAGACGCGATCGATGATGTCCAGCGTCTCGCGCACATTGTGGTCGGTGATCAGCACGCCGATGCCCTGGCTGGACAGATAGCGGATCACCTGGCGGATGTCGGCGATGGCCAGGGGGTCGATGCCCGCGAACGGCTCGTCGAGCAGCATGAAGCTGGGCCGCGCGGCCAAGGCGCGGGCGATCTCGACGCGACGCCGCTCGCCGCCCGACAGGCCGGTGGCCGGGGCGTGCCGCAGATGGTCGATGCGCAGCTCTTCCAGCAGGCGGGTCGTCTCGTCCCGCACGCCGGCGGCGGTCTTCTCGCGCAGTTCGACCACGGCCTTGACGTTCTGCTCGACCGTCATGCCGCGGAAGATGGAGGCTTCCTGCGCCAGATAGCCCAGGCCCATGCGCGCGCGCTGGTACATGGGCTGCTGGGTGATGTCCTCATTGTCCAGCCAGATCGAGCCGCTGTCGGCGGGGATCAGGCCGGTGATCATGTAGAAGCAGGTCGTCTTGCCCGCCCCGTTGGGGCCCAGCAGGCCGCAGACCTCGCCACGCTGGACGTTCAGGGAGACGTCGCGCACGACCTGGCGCTGGCCGAAGCTGCGGGCGATGTGCTCGACGCGAAGGCCAGTCGGACGCGCATCGTCGGCCGAGGTCGCCGCCGTCTCGGCGGCGGGCGCGTCCCGGTTCAGGGCTGAGAGTTCCTTGCGCGCCACGCGGGGTCAGTTCCCTTGCGGATAGAAGACGCCCTGGACGCGGCCGTTGGCGCCGCCGCCCTCGATGCGCGCCGTCTCGGTGCGGACGTTGTAGACGAGGCGGTTGCCGGTCAGCACGCTCTTGCCCTGGGTCAGGATGACGTCGCCGGTCACGACGACGTTGCCGTCGTTCAGCGTGTAGACGGCGCGGTCGCCCTTCATGCTCTGGTCCGGGGTGACGAAGTAGACGCTGCCGGTCGCTTCGATGCGGTTCAGCTCGCCGTTGGCCGTGAAGCCGCGGATGGCGTCGGCGCGCAGGCGGTTGGACCCTTGCGTCACCTCGGCCCGTCCGCGCAGGGAGAAGCCGTCGGGCGTATATTCCCCGCTGTCGGCGCCGTACTGGACCGGCTGGCGGCTGGCGTCGGCGCGGTTTTGGGCGCCCGAAACGGCGGGCAGGGCCAGGGCGGTCATCAGGACCGCGCCCGCGATCGTCAGCTTGGACTTGGACATGTTCATCGGTCGGCTCCGGCGGGATTGATCGTCCCGCTTACCTTGGTTTCGCCCTGGCCGTTGAAAACGACCCGCTGGCCTTGATCATAAATCGCATAAGACGAAGCATTGATGCTTCCAAGGGGCCCGCGACCCTGCACCCCCTTGTCGCCGGTCACCACCCCGGTCTCGGTGTCGACCACGGCCTCGGGCGTGACCAGGGTCCAGCCCGTGCCGCCGTCGGAAATCTTCACGTTCGGGCCGATGACGACCTTGCGCTGGGTTTCCAGATAGGTGCCGCCGTCGGCGGTCAGCTCGGTCGTCTTGCGTGCGCCGAGGTTGAGCCGCAGCAGCGGACCGACCAGGCGGAAATGGCCGGTCGCCGGATCACGCACCGCGCCCTGGGCGCCGATGACGAACGAGCGGCCCTGCGCGTCCTGGCCGTGGAACATGGGGTTGTCCAGGCGGATCTCGCGGCTCTCGCTGGCCTTGCGCTCCACCCCCGACATGACGGTGCGGAACACGGTCCAGGTCAGGGCGCCGCCCGCCAGCATCAGGATGACGATGGGCAGGACGCGGCGATACAGCTTCACCCGGCGCGAGCGCGTGCGCCAGCGTTCGCCGGCGCGGGCGACGCGCGCCTCGTCGGCGCGCTTCTGCTCGTCCTGGGCGGGCTGTTCGCTCATCGGCGTCTCGGGTCCGATTCTCAGGCGTGGGCGAAGATGTCGATCTCGTCCCAACCGGCCAGGTCGAGGCGCGAACGCACGGGCAGGAAGTCGAAGCAGGCCAGGGCCAGCTCCATGCGGCCTTCACGCACCAGCATCTCGTTCAGGCGGTTCATGATGGCGTGCAGATACAGAACGTCCGAGGCGGCGTAGTCGAGTTGCGCCTGGCTCAGTTCCGCCGCGCCCCAGTCCGAGCTCTGCTGCGCCTTGGACATGTCGACCCCGGCCAACTCCTTGGCCACGTCCTTCAGGCCGTGGCGGTCGGTGTAGGTGCGCGCCAGCTTCGACGCGATCTTGGTGCAGTAGACCGGGCGCGTCTCGACGCCCAGGTGCAGGTCGAACATGCCGATGTCGAAGCGGCCGAAGTGGAAGATCTTCAGCACCTTCGGGTCGGTCAGCAGCCGCTTCAGATTGGGGCAGTCGTAGGCCGGACGGTTCAGGCGCACGACGTGGGCGTTCCCGTCGCCCGACGACAGCTGCACCACGCACAGCGGATCGCGACGGAAGCGCAGGCCCATCGTCTCGGAATCGATCGCTACCTGCGGCCCCAGGTCGAGGCCGTCGGGCAGGTCGCCTTCGTGGAAATAAACCGTCATGCGCAGAAACTCGTTCGTCGTTCAGGCCGTAACATAGACGAACCGCGCGCTATCGCTAGGACGCAAGCTCGACCTTTGCTGTCGCGGCCGTCGAAAGGAAAGGGGAGGGCCGGAATGACAAACGGCGCCGCATCCGATCGGATACAGCGCCGCTTGAGAAATGGTGCCCAGGAGAGGACTCGAACCTCCACGGCCGTTAAGCCACTGGCACCTGAAGCCAGCGCGTCTACCAATTCCGCCACCTGGGCCCGGTGGGTCGCCCCGCCGAGGGCCGGACTAATAGGGGGGAGCCTCGGGGCGGTCAACAGGCTTTTTCCCGATTCCTGAAAAAACTGCGCCGTTGACCAAAAGCTCCGAGAAATCCGCGCTCTATCAGGCCAGCCAGACCATCATCCGCGTATCGGCGCTTTCGCCCCGCGCGCGGCTGAAGGCCGGGCGGGTCTCGCCGGTGTACAGGAAACCGGCCTTCTCCAGCACCCGGCCAGAGGCGGGGTTGTCGGCGAAGTGGCCGGCCATCAGGGCGCGGCGCTTCCACCGCGTCGAGGCCCAGACCAGGGCGCCTTCCAGCGCCTCGGTCGCATAGCCGCGGCCCCAGAACTCGCGTCCGATCCAGTAGCCGGCTTCGGGCACGGCGTCGGTGTTCTGGAACATGCCGATGACGCCCACGGGGCCGTGGTCTTCGTGCTCGATCAGGAAGGTGTTGGCCCGCTTCGGATCCTGGGACGCCACCTGCAGGACGAAGTCCTCGGCGTCGTCGACGCGAAAGGGGTGGGGCATGCGCTGGGTCATGCGGGCGATGTCGTGGTCATTGGCCAGGGCCGCGATCCGCGTCACGTCCTGGGCGCCGGGCGCGCGCAGCAGCAGACGCCGCGTCTCGACGACGGGGGAGGTTTCGATCACGCACATGGTTCGGCCTCGATGTCTTCGGCGCCGCCTCCTTGGAGGGCTCGGGCGGCTTGCGAGGCGGGGAAACGCAAACGGGGAGCCTGATGATCCAGACTCCCCGCGGAAAATTTTCCCTTGGTCCGGATCGGCTGCTGTCGAGAGCAACGCGATCCGGGGAAATACTGTCCTGGCTTCGCGTTACTCGGCGGCCATCGCCTGGGCGTCGTCGTTGGCCGGGAGAATCGACACGTAACAACGGCCGCCACGTTTGGTGGTGAACTGCACCGCGCCGGTCGCCGTGGCGAACAGAGTGTGGTCACGGCCCAGGCCGACGTTGGCGCCCGGGTGGAACTTGGTGCCGCGCTGACGCACGAGGATGTTGCCGGCCAGCACGCGCTCGCCGCCGAACTTCTTCACGCCAAGGCGCTTCGACTCTGAGTCGCGACCGTTACGCGACGAACCGCCGGATTTCTTGTGAGCCATCTTGCTGCTCCTCTTCCTTGGTGCGCTACCGCCCGTTCGGGCTGCTTGAGCGCGCCATCTGTCCTGCTAGGCGCTGATCCAGCGCCGGTGAAAATCTTAGGCCTCGGCGCCTTCGGAGGCCTCAGCCTTGGGGGCGGCCTTCTTGGCGGGAGCCTTCTTGGCCTTCGGAGCCTCGGCTTCGACAGCCTCGACGCGCGGGGCCAGGCCACGAGCGCGGGCGTTGATTTCCGCCTTGGTGATCAGCTCGACCTTGCCGTCCCACTTGGCCTTTTCGCCGGCGCCTTCGATGCCGGTGATGCGCAGGACCGATTCCATCTGGCGATGGCCGTTCGTGCGGCGATAGCCCTGACGGCGGATCTTCTTGAAGATCTTGATCTTCTCGCCCTTGCGGGTCTCGATCAGCGTGGCTGCAACAGCGGCGCCGTCGATCAGCGGAGCGCCGACCGTAACACCCTTGTCGCCGCCCAGCATGAGGACTTCACCGAAATTGACGGCAGCGCCAGCGTCGCCGTCGATCTTCTCGACAACAATCACATCGCCCGGTTGGACCCGGTACTGCTTTCCGCCGGTCTTGATCACCGCGTACATTAGGAAGCCTCAGCGTGAACGCAAAAATGGATGCGCCCGCCAGGAGACCCTGCGGGCGAAGAGCGGCGACATATACGGATGGTCACGGAAGAGTCAACGTGAAAGGGCGGCGCCTAGGGCGAAAACCCGCGCGGAACCTGTTCCTAGCGGAGTCTGTGGCCCGATTGCACGGGTGATGCAATGGGCGAGACAGGATGTTCGCGCGCCTATGCGAGGCGGACGGCGGCGCGGCGTGACGCCGCGCGTGAAGATTCTTCGCCGATTCTTCTCGATTGTTATAAGGTAACATTCTAAGGGAGCAGCCATGTCCTCCCCCGATCTCGCCGAGCCGGTGCTGTTGTCGCTTCTGGGCGGCGGCTTCGTCGCGGCCTTTCTGCATGCGGCCCTGCCGACCCACTGGCTGCCTTTCGTCCTGGTCGGCCGCGCCCAGCGCTGGAGCGTGGCGCGGGTGATGACGGCCGTGGTCACGGCGGGGCTGGCGCATATTCTGTCGACGGCCGTGGTCGGCTCGCTGATCGTGGCGGCGGGGCTGGCGCTGAACCGCTGGGTCGAGGGGCTGCTGCCGCACCTTTCGGCGGCGCTGCTGTTCCTGTTCGGCGCCTTCTACCTGGCCAGGGCCTCGCTGAAGCGGCCCGCCACGGCGGGCGGGCCGGCGACGGAACTGGCCGAACCCGCCGTGTCCAACAAGGCGGCCTTCTGGGGCCTGGTGCTGATGATGGCGGTGACGCCGGGCGAGGTGCTGCTGCCCATCTATCTGTCCTCGGCGACCGAGGGCGTCGGCGCCCTGGCCCTGCTGACCCTGACCTTCGCGGCGGGGACGGTGCTGGGCATGACCCTGCTGGCGGCCCTGGCCACGGCGGGTTACTCCATCCTGCGGCTGGAGCGGTGGGCGCGCTATGAAGGGGCCATCCTGGGCGGGGCGCTGATCCTGATCGGCTTCCTGGTGCTGACGCACCAGCACTGAGTTTCGATAGGTTATATATTTACATTCAAAGACTTATCTTCTGCGGGGCTTGACCTTCCCGCGCGGGAAGACCTAGCTGAGCGGACATGGCGCACGATCACGCACACGGCCATGACGGCCACGATCATCACGATCACTCCCACGACCATGACCACGGTCATGGCCATTCGCACGGCTTCGGCGGGCACCACTATCATGGCCCGACGGATACGGGCGACTGGCGCTACGCCGTCGGCCTGATCGTCAACCTGGCCTTTGTCGTCGCCGAGTTCACGGCCGGCTTCGTCGCCGACTCCACCGCCCTGATGGCCGATGCGGGCCACAACCTGTCGGACGTGCTGGGTCTGGCCATGGCGGGCGGGGCGGCCTGGCTGGCGCGGCGCGCGGCGGGGCCGAAGCGCACCTACGGCTATGGCAAGGCGACGGTGCTGGCGGCCCTGGGCAACGCCCTGCTGCTGATCTTCGCCTGCGGGGCGATCGCCTTCGAGGCGGTGCGCCGCCTGGCCGAGCCCGCGCCCGTGGCCTCGGGCGTCATCATCGTCGTGGCCGGGATCGGCTTCTTTATCAACTTGGGCACGGCCCTGCTGTTCATGAAGGACCAGCACAAGGATCTGAACGTGCGCGGCGCCTATCTGCACATGATGGCCGACGCCGCCGTGTCGCTGGGCGTGGTCGTCGCGGGCGTCGTCATCCTGTTCTCCGGATGGTCGCTGATTGACGGGGTTGTCAGCCTGATCATCGTCGCCGTCATCATGATCGGCACCTGGGGCCTGCTGAAGGATTCAGTGAACCTGGCGCTGGACGCCGCGCCGAACGGCCTGGACGTGGGCGAGATCCGCGCCGCCTTCCTGGCCTTGCCGGGGGTGACGGCGGTGCACGACCTGCACGTCTGGGGGCTGTCGACGACCGATGCGGCCCTGACCGCCCATATCGTCCACCAGCGTCCCGACGGCGACGCCCTTCTGGCCGAGGCGCAAGGCCTGGCGCGCGGCCGATTCGACATCAGCCACACGACCCTTCAGCTGGAAACGGCGGTCCTGCCGGATTGTCCGACCTGCTGAGCGGTTTCGCCTCTTCCCAAGGCGGCCCTCAGCCGCCATCTAGCGAGCCATGACCCAGAAGACACCCGTGACCGTCCTCACCGGCTACCTCGGCGCCGGCAAGACCACCCTGTTGAACCGCATCCTCACCGAGGACCACGGCAAGCGTTACGCCGTCATCGTCAATGAGTTCGGCGAGATCGGCATCGACAACGACCTGGTGGTCGGCGCCGACGAGGACGTGTTCGAGATGAACAACGGCTGCGTCTGCTGCACGGTGCGCGGCGACCTGATCCGCGTGGTCAACGGCCTGATGAAGCGCCAGCGTCCCGGCAAGCCCGCCTTCGACGCCATCATCGTCGAGACGACCGGCCTGGCCGACCCCGGCCCGGTGGCCCAGACCTTCTTCGTCGACGACGAGGTCAAGGCCAAGACCCAGCTGGACAGCGTCACCGCCCTGGTCGACGCCAAGCACGTCATGGCGCGTCTGGACGACTCCAAGGAAGCCCGCGAGCAGGTGGCCTTCGCCGACCGCATCATCTTGAACAAGATCGACCTGGTGGACGAGGCCGCACTGGCCGACGTCGAGGCCCGCCTGCGCGCGCTGAACCCGCTGGCCCCCATCGTCCGCGCCGAGCGTTCGAACGTGCCGCTGGATCAGGTGCTGGGTCTGCACGCCTTCGATCTGGACCGCATCCTCGAGGTCAAGCCGGACTTCGTGAACCCGCCCCACGGCGCCGAGGGCCACGTCCACGACGAACACTGCGGCCACGGGCATGACCATGCCGAGGATCACGTTCACGACGAACACTGCGGCCATGACCATCATGACCATGGTCACGACCATGGCCCGCGCGGCCACGCCCACAATGACGACATCAAGGGTATTTCCCTGACGCTGGACCGCCCGCTGAACGGCGCCAAATTCACCGCCTGGCTGGACAAGCTGCTGGGCGAGCAGGGTCAGAACATCCTGCGCGCCAAGGGCATCATCGACGTTCAGGGCGAGGACCGCCGCCTGGTCTTCCAGGCCGTGCATATGATCCTCGAGGGCGACCTTCAGAAGCCGTGGGGCGACAAGGAGCGCCGCTGGAGCCGCGCCGTCTTCATCGGCCGCGATCTGGACGAAGCCGCTCTGAAAGCCGGGTTCGAGGCCTGCGCCGCATGAACCCGCCGCCCCGCCCGCGCACCGAAGCCAAGCTGATCTACGGCACGCC
This sequence comes from Brevundimonas sp. ZS04, assembly GCF_001956865.1. NCBI lineage: Bacteria > Pseudomonadati > Pseudomonadota > Alphaproteobacteria > Caulobacterales > Caulobacteraceae > Brevundimonas > Brevundimonas sp. ZS04. The sequence continues at coordinate 42,742 of NZ_MTHE01000014.1, read as the reverse complement.
CGAGTTCGAGATCGTGCAGCACGGCGACCACGTCCGCTGCGCCGTCTCCGGCGCTCCGATCCCGCTGGAGGCGCTTAACTATTGGAGCGTCGAACTTCAGGAAGCCTATGCGTCCGGCGAACTGATGACCCAGCGCTGGGTCGAGACGCACAAATAGGTTGCTGACCCTCTCCCATCAGGAGAGGGTTTTCAGCCAGTCCGTCATCACTCGCGTCAGCGCCTTCGGCTGTTCCAACGGGATCATGTGGCCGCTGTGCTCTACCGTCTCCAGCGTCGAGCCGGCGATCCCGCGGTGGAGCTCCTCCGCCTCCTCGCGCATCCGCAGGCGATCGGCGTCCGCCGCCACGATCAGCGTCGGCTGAACGATCTCTCCCAGCCGGTCCAGATCGCCCGCCCGCGTCATCGCCGACTGGCGGTGAAACACCTCGCCGCCCAGGCTCAGTCCCATGTCGCGCACCCGCGTGATCATCATCTCGTCGTTCGCCAGATCAGGATGCAGGGACGAGACGATGGCTGGACGGCTCAACCCCTTGAAGGCCCTCGGCGGCGCCTTCAACGACGACCGCCGCTGGCGGATCAGCGCCTCCGTATCCCCGCGCGCCGAGGTGGCGATCAGGATCAGGGCTTCCACCCGCTCTGGCGCGATCCGGGCCAGCTCCCGCGCCACATAGCCGCCCATGGAAAAGCCCACGGCGACGAACCGCTCCGGCGCATCGCTCAGGACGGCCGCCGCCATGCGCTCGATATCCTCGCCCCGGCTGAGGTCGGTGGCGACCAGCGGCCCGAACGGGGCCAGATCGTCGGCCATTTCGTCCTTCAGGGCGTCCCACAGGGTCGCATCGGCCATGAAGCCGGGAATGAGCAGCAGGGTCATGGCTCCCTCATAGACCCGCCACGCGACAGACGCGACGCAGGACGTTATGAGGCGCATCTGACTTTTCTCGCTTTTCGTGAGCCGACATGACGACCTTCTCCTTCGACGCCCAGGTCACCGCCGCCCTGTTCGACAAGACCGGCGCGATCTTCGCCTTGGGCGACGGCTCGGTGCGCTTTGAGAGCGGCGCCCGCAGCGAGGTCCATGACGGCGCCGTGCTGTGCGCCTGCGTCCACCCCTCGGGCGAGGGGATCGTCACCGGCGGCGACGACGGCAAGCTGGTGTGGAGCCGTGAGGGCGAGGCCGTCCTGCTGGCCCAGACCAGGGGGCAATGGATCGACGCTGTGGCCGCCTCGGTCGAGTCGGGGCTGATCGCCTTCTCCTCGGGCCGCGCGCTGAGCGTGCTGGACGTCAAGGATCCGCACTTCCGCCGCGACTTCCAGCACGAGCGCACCGTCTCGGGCGTGGCCTTCGATCCCAAGGGCCGCCGCATCGCCGCCTCGACCTATGGCGGCGCCTGGCTGTGGTACGCCCGCATCGAGCAGCAGCAGCCGATCAAGCTGGCCTGGGCCGGGTCGCACCTGGCGGTCGGTTTCGCGCCCGACGGCGCCTATGTCGTCACCTCGATGCAGGACAACCAACTGCACGGCTGGCGCCTGAAGGATCAGAAGAACATGCGGATGGGCGGCTATCCGTCCAAGATCAAGAGCTTCGCCTTCCTGGCCAAGGGGCAGCTTCTGGCCACCTCGGGCGCGCAGGGCGTGGTGCTGTGGCCCTTCGTCGGCTCGAACGGGCCGATGGGGCGCGAGGCGACCGAGATCGGCTATGACGAAACGACCCTGATCGCCCAGGTCGCCGCCGCCCCCGCCCACGGCCGTCTGGCGGCGGGGCTGGAAGACGGGCGCGTCTGGTGGGCCGATCCGGCCGGGCGCGGCCTGCAGTTCGTCAAACAGGACAAGGGCGCCCCCATCACCGCCCTGGCCATGAGTTCCGGCGCCGCCCGCATCGCCTGGGCGGACGAGGACGGCCACGCGGGCGTGGTGTCGCTGTAGCTCTCGAACCCTCCCCCTCGATGGGGGAGGGCAGGGTGGGGGTGCGGGCGATGCGTTTCCGGTAAAGCGCGAGAGACGCGCCGCCTCCCGCGCCGGTCCATTGCCGTCGCGCGACCACCCCCATCCCCAACCCTTCCCCCATCGAGGGGGAAGGGAGAAGAAGCTTAGATTTCTCAACCTTCCTGAGTCATCCTCATCCCATGACCCGCGCGAAACACCGGAAGCGCCGTCCGCTTCTGACCCTGCTCGTGATCCTGGCCCTGTTCCCGTTGGCCGGGGTGGCGGTGCATCGCTTCCTGCCGCCGCTGACGACCATCCTGATGGTCAAGCAGGCGGCGGCCGGGCACGGCATGGACTATCGCTGGCGCTCGCTGGACCGTATTTCGCCGCGTCTGGTCGAGGCGGTGATCGCCGCCGAGGACGCCCGCTTCTGCCAGCACCACGGCTTCGATGTCGAGGCGATCCAGAAGGCGCTGGAGGCCAATGAACGCGCCGAACAACGCGGCTCGGGCAAGGTCCGCGGCGGCTCGACCATCAGCCAGCAGACCGCCAAGAACGTCTTCCTGTGGCCGGGCCGCGACTGGGTCCGCAAGGGTCTGGAGGTTGGGTACACCGGCCTGATCGAGATCGGCTGGGGCAAGCGGCGGATCATGGAGATGTATCTGAACGTCGCGGAATGGGCGCCGGGCGTCTATGGCGCCGAGGCCGCCTCGCGCCACTGGTTCGACAAGAGCGCGGACAAGCTGACGGCGCGCGAGGCCGCCCGCCTGGCCGCCGTCCTGCCCAGCCCGCGCCGCTACAACGCCGGATCGCCCGGTCCCTATGTCCGTCGACGCGCCGCCCGCATTCAGGCGGCCATGGGCACGGTGCGCGAACAGGGGCTGGACGCCTGCGTCGACCGCCGCTGAAGCCGGCCGTTTCGCAACCCGTCGTTAACCGTGAGCGTGGGGCCAAGCCTTAACGGACCCGTGTCAGGCTGAAGGTCGACTGCGGGCCTGTGCGCCCGCGCCGAGGCAGCCGGGGTTTGGCGAGACGATGGACCGATTGAAACGCGCCCGCGCGGCCGCCGGCCTGAAGAGCCTGGCCTCGCGCTTCCTGCGCCAGACCCAGGGCAATGTGGCGATGATGTTCGCCATGGCCCTGCCGGTGCTGCTGATGATCACCCTGGGCGCCATCGACATCCACCAGGCCTCCAAGGTGAAGGCCCAACTTCAGGACGCGCTGGACGCCGCCGCCCTGGCCGCCGCCCGCTCGACCTTCACCGACGACGTCAACATCAACAAGGTCGGCCTGGCGGCGCTCAAGGCCAATATGCCAGGCTATTTCGACAAGGAGGGCGACACCGCCAGTTTTGTCCTGCTCAACAACCGCGTCACCGGCGAGGCGACAGTCAACGTCAAGGTGCTGGTCGCCAACGTCGTACTGCCGCCCTATGGCAAGCTGCTGGATGATTTCTTGCCGGTCAGCAGCCGCTCCGAAGTCTTGCGCGCCTCGCGCAACGTCGAGGTGGCGATGGCGCTGGACATTACCGGATCGATGGACAACTGCAGCCGCAACTGTCCGCCGACCTCCAAGCTTGAAGACTTGCAGGCTGCGGCCAAGGAATTGGTCGACATCGTGGTGCAGGATCAGCAGACGCCTTTTTATTCAAAGGTCGCTCTGATTCCCTATGCTGCAGGCGTTAACGTCGGTTCTTCAGCGATTAGTGCGCGCGGTCCGTTGGACACGACCACCCACAACATTTCGGGGGCCACATGGTTGACGGGCTCTGTGAAGACGATCTCGAGCATTTCCGGGGGTTCGCCCCTGACCGTCAACGCCAGCAGCCACGGCTTTTCTAATGGTGATCGCGTCGTGCTTTGGAACATCGCTAGGATAACGGGTCTGAATGGCGTGCCCTATGAGGTCGTGCGCGTTTCCAGCAGCCAGTTCCGACTGCGTTCACTAGACAGGTGGGGCAATGCGTCCAGCTATGTCAGTTCCTCCAGCAGCATGTCGAACACCGCTTATGTCGCCAAATGCGCGCGTTCCGATTGCGGTCTGGTGTTGACGGCGTCTGGTCACGGCCTTGCGGCAGATGACTATGTGCGCCTGACGAACATGGGCGGGCTCGCGCAGTTGAACGACGGTGGTTATCGCGTCGCCAGCGTCAGCGGTTCCCAGGTTGTTCTGGACACTACACGCAGCCTAGGTCTGGCTAGCGCGTCCAAGGGCGGCGTGACCTATAGCAGCGGCGGCAAGCTCATGAACGGTCGCGACGGCAGCGAATGGCGGGTGTTTCCTACGGCGGACGGGTACGTCAACGTCCACGCCTCCAGCACTTGCGTCAGCGAACGGGTCGGTGTGGAGCGGTATACGGATGCTCGCCCGTCGACAGCCTATGTGGGGCGCAGTTACCTATCGTCCTCGAACTCTTGTCCTTCGGCGGAATTGTCCGCGCTTTCCTCCAGCGCCGGTTCGCTCAAGAGCAAGATTGATCAGATGAGCGCCGGCGGTTCGACGGCGGGTCAGATCGGCATCGCCTGGGCTTGGTATGCGCTCTCGCCCAACTTCGCTTCCCTGTTCAGTGGCGAAGGCGAGCCAGGCGCCTATGCCCCCAGCGATACCCTGAAGGTCGCTATTCTGATGACTGACGGCGAGTTCAACACGCCCTTCAGGGATGGGGTCATCGCTCTTGACGCCGGAACCGGCAGCGGCGGGTTGGACAGCCATATCAATCTGAACTCGTCGAATGGAGACCCCTTCGCCCAGTCCGTCGCCCTATGCCAGGCCATGCAGGCCAAGGGAGTGGTCGTCTATACCGTCGGCTTTGACCTGGGCAGCGCCACGGGACGTGAGGGCGTCGTGGATACCGCCTTGGACGTGATGCGCGAGTGCGCGACCAATGAACAGACGCACTTTTTCAAGGCGGATGACGGCACCGACCTGAAGGAAGCTTTCCGCGCCATCGGTCGCGACATCACCCGCCTGCGCATAGCCCGCTGACGAGGGCGCGGACGTAAGCAAAAGGGCCGGCGGATCGCTCCGCCGGCCCTTCGTGCTTTTCAGTCGTTCCGTCCGATCAGATCAGGCGGATCTCCTTCAGACGCTGGGTCAGGAAGTCCTCGGCCAGGATGGTCTCGCCCGCATAGCGGTCGGGGTTCTCCGCCGTGATCGTCGACGGCAGGGTCTCGATCGGGAAGTCCGGGTTGAAGTGCAGGAAGAAAGGCGTCGAATAGCGGGCGAAGCCGCGACGCTCGGGCGCCGGATTGACCACGCGGTGCGTCGTCGACGGCAGCACGTGGTTGACCAGCCGCTGCAGCATGTCGCCGATATTGACCACCAGCGCGCCCGGCGGCGGGGCGATGTCCAGCCACTCGCCGTCGGAGTCCTTCAACTGCAGTCCGGCCTCTTCGGCGCCCAGCAGCAGGGTGATGACGTTGATGTCTTCGTGGGCGCCCGCGCGCACGCCCTCGGCGTCGGCCGGGATCGGCGGATAATGCAGCAGGCGCAGCACGCTGTTGCCCAGCTGGACCTTGTCCTCGAAATAGGCGTCGTCCAGCTTCAGATAGCGGGCGATGGCCTTCAGGATGCGGCGGCCCAGTTCGTCCAGACCTTCGTAAAGGCCGTAGACCTGCTCGCGGAAGCCCGCCACCTCGGTCGGCCAGACGTTGTCGCGCATGTACTGGCGATAGGGATGGCCTTCCGGCAACTCGCGGCCCGTGTGCCAGAACTCCTTCAGGTCCACGGCCTTGGCACCCTTAGCCGCCTCGACGCCGAAGGGGGTCAGGCCGCGCGCGCCGCCCGTGCCGGGCTGGTGATACTGGCGCTTCACGTCTTCAGGCAGGGCGAAGAAGGCCTTGGCGTCGGCCACGGCCGCGTCGATCAGCCCCTGATCCAGGCCGTGGTCGGCGATGACGGCGAAGCCGTAGCGGGCGAAGGAGGCGCCCAGGGCGTCGGCGAAGGCCTGGAAGTCGGCGTCATAACCCTTCATCGACACGGGGACGATGGCGCGGGTCTTGGCCTTGTCCTCGGCGGAAACGGCGGTGAGGGAAGAGGTCACTGTGAAATCAGCCTCTCTGATAGTGAATATGGCGGCCCTCATACGCCCAATGGGCGCGAAAGGGCAGATGGCGCGCATCGGACCTTTGGTCCACCGTCAGTCCTGCGGGATGACGGCCCGGATGACGCGCGCGGACGAAGGGCGGCCGGCGATGCCGCGCCGGGGATCGACCACGACGCGCAGGTCGCCGCTGGAATAGGTCACGCTCGCGCGCGGGCCTTCGACCACGGTGATGCTGCGCAGCCGGTCCAGGAAGGGGCGGGCGCTGGGCGAACGGGCGATGCGGACCACGGCGTCGGTGGTGACGATCAGGGCCTCGATGCACAGGGCCTCGGATTCCTCGCCGAAGACGTTGATGCGGACCAGGCGGCCCATCGCTTCCGACACCAGGCTGCTGCGCCGGGTCATCAGGTTGAACATCTGCACCGGGCCGAGCGAGGGCGGCTCCAGGCTGACGGGCGGCCCGGCCAGGCTGACCGGCGAGCCGCCGGGCGTGCGCGTCGTATAGACGGTGATGCCGCCGCCGGTAGTGACGCGCAGCACCTGATCGCCCGCGTCGTTGCGATAGATGGTGTCGCCGCGCGGCGCCGAGGACGGGCGCAGGGCCCAGGTCTCGGTCGAGCGCTCGAACCGTAGCAGGGTCAGCGACCCCGCCCGGTCCAGGATGAAGGTCTGCCCCGCCTCGGAGACATAGCGTCCCGGCGGCGGGGTGGTGCGGATCACCGACTGGTCGCGGATGACACGGCTCTGTTCGGACTGCACGTTCGAGCGGGTCTGGGCCTCGGCCTCGACCGCGCCCGCCAGACAGGCCAACGCCAACGCCAGCCCTGTGGCCTGGAGCAGGCGCACCCCCGCGCCCGTCGCTGCACTGGGCGTTGCGACGGCGAAGAAAGGCGGTTTCTCCGCCACGACTTCGACCGCAGACTTCATGTTTTCAGAGGTGATACGCGCGAACGGCGGATTTTGGGCGAACGCGGCTTATCCAACCAGGTACTGCCCGCCGTTGAGCGAGAGCGTGCAGCCTGTGACATATCCAGCACGCTCGCCCGACAGCCAGGACACCATGTCGGCGATCTCCTCGCCCTTGCCCAGGCGGCCGACGGGGATCTGGGCCACGATGGCGTCCAGCACCTTCTGGTCCATGGCACCGACCATTTCGGTGTCGATATAGCCCGGCGCGATGCAGTTGACGGTCACGCCCTTGCGCGCGTTCTCCAGCGCCAGCGCCTTGGTGAAGCCGATCATCCCGGCCTTGGCGGCCGAATAGTTGGTCTGGCCGATCTGGCCCTTCTGGCCGTTGATCGAGGAGATGTTGACGATGCGGCCGAAGCCCCGGTCGCGCATGCCGTTGATGACCTGGCGCGTCATGTTGAACACGCTGTCCATGTTGACGCGGATCACGTCGGACCACTGGTCCGCGCTCATCTTGTGGAAGAAGCCGTCGCGCGTGATGCCGGCGTTGTTCACCAGGACGTCGATGGGGCCCAGCTGCGCCTCGACCTCCCTGACCGCCCGCTCGCAATCCTCGAACGAGCCGACATTGCCCTTCACCACCATGACGCCCAGTTCGCGGGCGGTGGCCTCTGCGGCCTCGGTGTTGCCGGAATAACCGGCTGCGACCTGCAGCCCGTCTTCCTTCAGTCGTTGAACGATCGCCTTGCCGATGCCCCGGGTGCCCCCGGTGACGAATGCGGTACGCGTCATGACGTCTCCCTGTCCTGTGCGGCGGCCGTCGTGGTGGCGACGCCGTCCGTCTCCCTTGTTGCCAGCCTTAGCGCGGCTGGAGGCGAACGAGAAGACGGGGTTATGCCGTCGCGGCCATGCGGCCCATGTCGATGACGAAGCGGTAGCGCACGTCCGACCGCTCCATTCGTTCATAAGCTTGGTTGATCTGGTCGGGGGCGATCACTTCAATATCGCACACGATCCCGTGTTCGCCGCAGAAGTCGAGCATCTCCTGCGTCTCGCGAATCCCGCCGATCAGCGAACCGGCGATGCGCCGACGCCGCCACAGCAGGGGCATGGCGAAGACCGGCAGCCCCTCCGTCGTCAGTCCCAGCATGACCATGGTCCCGTCGCGCGCCAGCAGATTGACGTGGCTGGCGATCTCATGCGTGGCCGAGACGGTGTTGATGATCAGGTCGAACTGCTCGGCCGCCGCCTTCATGGCGTCGGCGTCCGAGTTGATCAGGAAATGCCGGGCGCCCATCCGCTCGGCGTCGGCCATCTTGCGGTCCGAGGTCGACAGCACCGTCACCTCCGCGCCCAGGGCGGCGGCCAGCTTGACCGCCATATGGCCCAGCCCGCCCAGGCCGATCACCGCCACCTTCGACCCCGGCCCTACGCCCCACGTCTTCAGCGGCGACCAGGTGGTCACGCCCGCGCATAGCAGCGGCGCCGCCGCATCCAGCGGCAGGCTGTCGGGAATCTTCAGCACGAAGGCCTGGTCGACGGTGATCCTGTTCGAATAACCGCCTTGGGTGATGGTCTGGCCGACGGCCGCGCCCTTGGGATCGCGCGAGCCGTAGGTCTGGGTCATGCCCGGCTCGCAATACTGCTCCAGCCCCTCGCGGCAGGCCGAACAGGTCCGGCAGCTGTCGACCATGCAGCCGACGCCGACGCGGTCGCCTTGCTTGAAGCGGGCGACGTTCGCGCCGACCGCCGTCACCACCCCGGCGATCTCATGGCCCGGAACGATGGGATAGCGCGTCCCGCCCAGGTCGTTCTTCACCACATGCAGGTCCGAGTGGCAGACGCCGCAGTATTTGATCTCGATGGCCACGTCGTCCGGGCCGGGATCGCGGCGCTCGAAGGTGTAGGGGCTCAGCGGCTGGTCGGCGGCGGTCGCGGCGAAGGCGCGCGTGGCGATGGGCATGGGCTCAGTCCTTGAGTTTGGCGATCAGCGCCTGGGCCGCCGCCGGGTTCCGCACCTTGGCCCCCGAGATGAAGTAGGCGAAAACGTCGCCGCGCTCGGCCCAGCCGCGCGCCTGTTTCGCCACGGCGTCCAGCTCTTCCGAGGTCATGCCCGTCGGCTCGTCCTCGCGGCTGGACATCAGCCGGGCGTAGGTAAAGTCCGCCGTCGCCTCGTCGATCTGGGGCCAGGTCGGCTCCTCGTCATCGACCGCATAGACGACGGCCGCGCCGTATTTCCGCGCCAGATCATAGAACTGTTCGGTGGCGAAGGTCGGATTGCGCACCTCCAGCGCATGCCGCAGCCGCACCCCGTCCTTCTCCTTGGGCAATAGCTTGAGGAAGCCCTCGAAGTCCTCGGGATCGAACTTCTTGGTTCCCATGAACTGCCAGTTGATCGGCCCCAGTTTGTCGCCCAGCACCGTCAGCCCCTGTGACAGGAACCGCTCGAAGCTCTCGGCGCCGTCCGACAGAACCTTTCTATTGGTGCAGTAGCGGCTGGCCTTGACCGCAAAGACGAAGCCGTCCGGCGTCTCGTCGCGCCACTTCGCCCAGCTGTCGGCCTTGAAGGTCGAATAATAGGTGCCGTTGATCTCGATCGAGGTCAGCGCCCGGCTGGCGAACTCCAGTTCCCGCTTCTGCACCAGCCCCTCGGGATAGAAGACCCCGCGCCACGGCTCGAAGGTCCAGCCGCCGACGCCGATATGGATGGATCCTGTCATTGGAGGGCCTCCGTAGATATGTGCTTCTTCATGCACCCGGCGTGGGGCGGCGAGCAACTGGTCAGCTCAGGAGCCGCCGACCGAGGCTGCTACCATGACAGCGGGGTTCAAGATGCTGAGCCCGGCCAGATAGAGGTAGAGGGCGATGTGCAGGCCCACGGTCAGCGCGAACAACCAGGCTCGGCGGGTCAGGGCCGCCGGTATGACCAGCACCAGATAGATGATCAGATTGAGCCCGTAGCTGTACGCCACTTCCAGACCGCCGCCCTTGGTCATGCTCACACAGACGGCTCCTATCAGCATCATCAGGTTGGCCAGGATCAACAGCAGCATGACGGCGCGCTTGTTGGCCCAGAAATGGGCGTCCAGACCCTGCACTTCGTCATCAGGTTCGGGGAAAATCAGGCTGGTGGCGACGAAGTAGATGGTGGCCACGACTAGGCCCGCGATCAGCAGGCCGTAGCTGTAAGGGGCGGTGCTGAAATTCACCCATGCGGCATCCCAGAAGGTAGCGATATCCAAGGCGACGAAAGCGGCCAACAGCGGCGTTTTCCAGCCGACCGGCACGGTCTTGCGGTGCTTGAAGGCCCGCGCGACGCCCGTGGCGATCACCGCCACAGACAGTCCCAGCACAAGGCCGTAGAAGCTGAAGAAGAATTCGAACGCGCTCATGCGATCCCCCGCTGTCTCGCTTAGAGCGTGGGCGTCTGTCGGTCCATATCGTCGGCGCCCTGCCGGAACCGTGCGGCGGTGGTTTCCGTCCAGCAATCCGCGCGATGGCGAAAGGCGACGGCGAGGTCTATAGCACAGCTGCTGCAGGAGTATCGCGCGTGTTCGAACTGACGCCTGAGATCATCGCCCTGTTGGGCGTCGCGTCGGTGATCGCCGGCTTCATCGACGCCATCGCCGGGGGCGGGGGGCTGATCTCCTTGCCGGCCCTGCTGTCGGTGGGGCTGAACCCGGTCGCCGCCATCGCCACCAACAAGGTTCAGGGCAGCGTCGGCACGGCCAGCGCCCTGTGGAATTTCTGGCGCAAGGGGCGGGTGGACTTTCGCCTGATCCGCTGGCCGATGGCTCTGGTGGCGGTCGGGGCGGGGCTGGGCGCCTTCGCCGTGACGCTGGTCGACACGCGGTGGCTGATGATCCTGCTGCCCGTGCTGCTGGTCGGCATCGCGCTTTATTTCCTGCTCGGCCCCAAGGCGGCGGACGAGGACGCCCACGCCCGGCTGACGCCGCTGGCCTACGCCTTCGTGGCGGGCGGGATCGGCTTCTACGACGGCTTCTTCGGGCCGGGGACGGGGTCGTTCTTCGCGCTCAGCCTCGTCATGCTGCTGGGCATGGGGCTGACGCGGGCGACGGCGCACACCAAGGCGCTGAACCTGATGAGCAACGTCGTCGGCATCGTCGTCCTGGCGGTCGGGGGCCATGTGGTCTGGGTTCTGGCCGGGATCATGGCGGTCGGCCAGTTCATCGGCGGGCGCATGGGCTCGCACGCGGCCATGCGTTTCGGGCCGCGCCTGATCCGCCCCCTGCTGGTGGTCATCTCCCTGGCCATGACGGCGCGGCTGTTGTCTGATCCGGCCAATCCGCTCAGAGCCATGATCGCCGGCTGGCTGGGCTAGGTCAGCTGGGCTAGGTCAGCCGGGCTGGACCGCGCGGTCGGCCAGCGTCCTGCGGACCGCATCGGTCAGGGCCTCGGCCGTGACGGGTTTGGCCAGGTGCAGGTCGGCGCCGGCCTGGGCGGCCTGTTCCTGATGCTCGATCATGGCGTTGGCGCTCAGCATGATGACCGGCGCGCGCGGGCGCGCCGGATCGGCGGCCTCGATCTCGCGCAGGGCGCGGGTGGCGCTCAGCCCGTCCATCACCGGCATCTGCATGTCCATCAGCACCAGGTCGAACCGTTCGGCGACGAAGGCGGCCACCGCCTGCTCGCCGTTCTCGACCAGGGTCAGCTCGACGCTGTCGCCCAGGATCAGCTGCACCACCCGCTGATTGATCGGATGATCCTCGGCCAGCAGGACGCGCGGGCGCGGGCCGGGAGGCGGCGCGTCTGACGCCGCCTCTTCGACGTAGGCCGCATCGAACTGGGCCAGGGAGGCGATGCGCGTCAAGGGCAGCTCGACCTGGAAGCGGCTGCCTTGGCCCGGCGCCGACTCGGCCTCGATGCGTCCGCCCATCATCTCCGTCAGGGCGTGGCAGATGGACAGGCCCAGCCCGGCCCCGCCGAAGCGCCGGGTGATGGAGGCATCGGCCTGGCTGAACCGCTGGAACAACTGCGCTGCATGGTCGGCGCCGAAGCCGATGCCGGTGTCGCGCACCTCCAGAGTCAGCAGGACGGCGCCGTCGCCCCTGTCCAGCAGGTCGACATGGACCGACACCTGGCCCTGGGCGGTGAATTTGACGGCGTTGGACAGCAGATTGCCCAGAATCTGGCGAACCCGCACCACGTCGCCGTTGAAGACGCCGCACGCCGCATCGGCGCGCTCAAGGCGGAAGGTCAGCCCCTTCTCTTCGGCCAGGCCGCGCAGAGGGGCGATGGCGGGGATCAGGGCGTCGTTCAGGTCGAAGGGGCGGGTTTCCAGCGTCATGCGCCCGGATTCGATGCGCGACACGTCCAGGATGTCCGTGACCAGCCGCTCCAGGGTCACGCTCGAACTGCGGACCAGTTCGACCATTTCGGCCTGCTGGGGCGACAGCGGCGTGCGCGCCAGGGCGTCGATGACGCCGATGACCCCGTTCAGCGGCGTGCGGATCTCATGACTCATATTGGCCAGGAAGTCGGACTTGGCGCGGTTGGCGGCCTCGGCCGCCGCCTTGGCCTCGACCAGGGCGCGCTCGGCGGCCACCTTGGCCGTCACGTCGCGGGCGACGGCGTAGATGCGCTCGCCGAACTTCTGCGCCCGCCATTCCAGGGTGACGTAGCGGCCGTCCTTGTGGCGATAGCGGTTGACGTGGCCCAGCACCGGATCGCCGGGGCGGCGCGTCTCGACCTCGGTCACGCTGCCCAGGGTGCCGGGCAGGTCGTCGGGGTGGACCAGGGTCAGTATGGGCAGGCCGACCAGCTCTTCGGGCCGATAGCCCAGGATGGAGGCCCAGGAGGCGCTGACCCGCACGATCCGCCCCTCCAGGTCGCGGATCACTAGCAGGTCCAGGGACACGTCGAAGAAGGTCGCCAGATCGACTCCGGCGTCAGGCGGCGGCTGCGGCTGTCCCGTCGATGAAGGGGCGGCGGCCGGAGTGAGGGGCATGGGCGGTCCTGAGGCGCGGTCCTGAAGGCGGGCTGGACCTCACCCTAGCGCCTGCCGGTTAAGGGCGCCTTGCGGCTCGCGTCTCAGGAGAGCTTCAATAGGCCATGTCGCGATAGACGCGGCTGACGTCGCCGCTCCATTCGCCGTTGTACAGCTCCAGCAGGCGGTCGGCCGAGGTCACGCCGCTGTCGGCGATGTCTTCCAGTTCGGTGATGTAGCCGCGCTCGTCCACCATGCCGCCGCTGAAGCGGGCGCGGTTCTTCAGGCCCTGTTTGGCGATGTTGACCATGTCGACGGCGATGTCGCGCACGCTGCGCCCATTGACCTCAGCCTTCATGCCCAGCCGCGTCACGTCGCGGCGCAGGCGCTCGTGATCGGCGATGTCCCAGTCCTTGCACAAATCCCAGGCCGCCGCGAGCGACGGCGCGTCATACAGGATCCCGGCCCACAGGGCGGGCAGGGCGCAGATGCGGCTCCACGGCCCGCCGTCGGCTCCGCGCATCTCCAGATACTGTTTCAGCCGCACCTCGGGGAAGAGGGTGGTCAGGTGGTCGGCCCAGTCCTTGGCCGTGGCGCGGTCGCCCGGCAGGGCGTCCAGCTTGCCGTCCATGAAGGCGCGGAACGACTGGCCCGACAGGTCGACATAGGTTTCGCCGCGCTTGGCGAAATACATCGGCGCGTCCAGCGCATAGTCGGCGTAGCGTTCATAGCCGAAGCCGTCCTCGAACACGAAGTCCAGCATCCCGGTGCGGTCCGGGTCGGTGTCGGTCCAGACGTTGGCGCGCGCCGACAGGAAGCCGTTCGGCCTGCCTTCGGTGAAGGGGCTATTGGCGAACAGGGCGGTGGCGATCGGCTGCAGCGCCAGCGACGTGCGGAACTTCATGACCATGTCGGCTTCGGAGTCGAAGTCGAGGTTCGCCTGGATGGTGCAGGTGCGCAGCATCATGTCCAGGCCCAGCGCGCCCTTCTTGGGCATGTAGGCGCGCATGATGTCATAGCGGCCCTTGGGCATGACGGGGATGTCCTCACGCCGCCACATCGGGTCGAAGCCCAACCCGAGGAAGCCCAGGTTCAACTGGTCCGCGACCTGCTTGACCTCCATCAGGTGCTGGCCGGTCTCATTGCAGATGTCGTGAATGTCCTTCAGCGGGGCGCCCGACAGTTCGAACTGTCCGCCCGGCTCCAGGCTGATCGAGGCGCTGAAGCCCTCGGCGTTCCTGCGCTCCAGGGCGATGACGCGGCCGGCTTCCTCGACCGGCGACCAGCCGAAGCGTTGCAGGCCCGTCAGCATGGCCAGGATGCCGTTCTCGCCCTCATAGGCGGGGCGGCGCAGGGACGACTTGTCGAAGCCGAACTTCTCGTGCTCGGCGCCGATGCGCCACTGGTCGCGGGGTTTCTCGCCCTTCGACATGGCGTGGATCAGCTGGTCTCTGGAAAGGGGCGCCGTGTCGGACATCTGTAACCTCTGCTGTCGCGGCTAGATGGGCCAGCCGACGGCCATGCTCAAGGGGGGCGGCGGAAACTTCTAGCGATCCCAGTCGCCGACGGCCGCCTGCCACAGGGTCATGGCGGCGATGGCGGCGGTGTCGGCCCGCAGGATGCGCGGCCCTAGCGAGACGGCGGTGGTGAAGGGCAGGGACCGCAGCCGCTCGCCCTCCTCGGGCGAGAAGCCGCCCTCCGGCCCGATCAGAATGGCCCACTTGCCGTCGCCCGCCTGCGTCAACGCTGATACGGCGGGCTCGCCGCCCGTCTCATCGCAGAACATCAACCGACGCCCATCCTCCCAGCCGTCCAGCAGGGCGTCCAGCTTCACCGGATCATCCACGACCGGCACGTCCAGACGACCGGTCTGCTCGGCGGCCTCCTCGGCGATGGCGTCCAGCCGGTCCAGCCGCAGGCGGTCGGCGTTGGTGCGATGGGTCAGCGCCAGCCGCACGCGTTTGGCGCCCAGTTCGGCGGCCTTTTCGACGATGGTCTCGACGCGGGCCTTCTTCACCACGGCGACGATCAGCTCCAGATCGGGGCCATAGATCTGCGGCCGCATCTGTTCCTCGGCGCGCAGGATGACGCCCTTCTTCAGCACCTCGGCGACGCTGACGCGCCACTCGCCGTCGCGGCCGTTGAAGACCAGAAGCTCGTCGCCCGCCTTCAACCGCATCACCTGCGTCAGATAGCGCGACTGGTCGAGCGTGGGCGCCACGGCGGCGCCGGGGGCGAGGTCGCCCTGAACGTAAAGACGGATCATGGCGCCTGCATATCGCGCTTTCGCAGAGACGACCAACCTCGGCCT
Organism: Brevundimonas sp. ZS04; assembly: GCF_001956865.1. NCBI lineage: Bacteria > Pseudomonadati > Pseudomonadota > Alphaproteobacteria > Caulobacterales > Caulobacteraceae > Brevundimonas > Brevundimonas sp. ZS04. The sequence goes on along the minus strand of NZ_MTHE01000014.1, from coordinate 27,604 downwards.
GATGGGAACGCGCCGAGCCTGACCCGCGTTGGCCTCTCATGTTCACAACCTTGGCCGTAGCGGCGCGCGATCGAAAACGTCTGGCCGAGATTTCCGGCGTCGCCGCCCGCTTCGGGCTTGAGGCCGTGCTGCTGCGCCTCGGCCTCGGCGGCGGCGAGGCCCATGCCGACGGGCCGGAGCCTTTGTCGCGCCGCACCCGTCAGGCGCTGGAGGCGCTGGGCCCCACCTTCGTCAAGCTGGGCCAGATCCTGTCTACCCGCTCGGACCTGCTGCCCGCCGACTGGATCGTCGAGTTCGAACAGCTTCAGAGCGCCGGCCCCACCCTCGACTTCGAGAAGTTGCGGCCCGAGGTCGAGGCCGCCCTGGGCGGGCCGCCGGAACAGGTCTTCGCCCGTTTCGACACGGCGCCGCTGGCCGCCGCCTCCATCGCCCAGGTGCATCGCGCCGCCCTGCACGGCGGGACCGAGGTGGTGGTCAAGATCCGCCGCCCCGGCGTGCGTCCGCGCGTCGAGGCCGACCTGCGCCTGATCGCCGAACTGGCCCGCCGCGCCGAACAGTCCAGCGCCGAGATCGCCCGCTATCGCCCGCGCGCCCTGATCGCCCAACTGACCGAGGCCATGCTGGACGAGCTGGACTTCACCACCGAGGGCCGCAACGTCGACCGCTTCGCCGCCGACTTCGCCAAGAACCGCGATGTCGTCATCCCGGCTGTCTATTGGCAGCACACGACCGACAGCGTGCTGGTGCAGGACTACCTCGACGGCGTGGCGCCCATAGACGCGGCGCGGCTGAGGGCGGCGGGCATTGACCCGCACCGGCTGGCCCGCGTCGGGGCCGAGGCCGTGCTGGACATGGTGCTGGTCAACGGCCGCTTTCACGCCGATCCGCACCCCGGCAACCTGCGCGGTCTGCCCGGCGACCGGGTGGGGCTGCTTGACTTCGGCATGGTCGGGACCGTCACCCCGCGCCGCCGCGCCGAGCTGATCAGCTTCGTCCAGTCGCTGGCCTCCGGCGACGGCGCCCGCATGGCCGAGGTGCTGGCCGACTGGACCGAGGGGGCGGATGTCTCGCGCGCCAGCCTGACCGCCGGGGCCGAACGGCTGATCGCCCGCCACGGCCAGGGCGCGGTCGACCTGCCCGCCATCGTCGCCGACCTGATGGGGCTGATGCGGCAGGAACGGGTGGCGGCGCCGCCCGATCTGGTGCTGATCCTCAAGGCGTTGGTGACGATCGAGGGGGTGTTGTCGCGCGTCGACCCCGACTTCGACCTGGTCAAGACGATGAAGGGCGCCTGGAGCCGCGCCCTCTTCTCCAGCCGCAGTCCCGAGGCCCTGCGCAACCGTCTGATCGGCGCCTTGCTGGACCTATCGGCGGCCAGCGACGACCTGCCCCGCCTGATCCGCGCCGCCTCGCGCCGCCTGACGGCCGCCCCTGTCGCGGCTGCATCGTCGGACAAGGAAACCGCCCGGTCGATCGTCTCGGCCGGGCGGTGGATCGCCGCTTCGATTGTGCTCGCCGGCGCCCTGATCGCGGGCGCCCTGCTGCTGCGCTGACCGGCCTCAGCGCGTCGCGTCCAGCCGTTCCTCGATCAGGTCGCGGGCGATCTTCAAGGCAGCGATGCGGCGAACGAGAAGGGTGTGCTGCGCCGCGCCGGGAGCCAGCTTCAGGACGGCCTTCTCGCATTTGGCGATCAGGGATTCGACGGCGCGCAGCGCTTCTGAAAGGTCCGTCTCGCTATGGGCGGCCATCCGTCCCTGATCTCCCTTGGCGCCGCACGGCGCCCTTACAGCGTCCGCGCGATCAGCAGCTTCATGATCTCGTTCGTCCCGCCGTAGATGCGCTGGACGCGGGCGTCCTTGTACAGCTGGGCGATCGGATATTCGGTCATATAGCCGTAGCCGCCGAAGAGCTGCAGCATCTCATCGATGGTCTCGCCCTGGATGTCCGTCACCCAGTATTTGGCCATCGACGCCGTGGCGGCGTCCAGCTGGCCCTTCAGGTGCAGGCCGATGCAGTGGTCGACGAAGACCTTGGCCACGGTCAGCTTGGTCTTGATCTCGGCCAGCTTGAACTGGGTGTTCTGGAAGTCGATGACCCGCTTGCCGAAGGCCTTGCGCTCCTTGACGTAGGCCAGCGTCTCCTGAAGTCCGCGCTCGGCGGCGGCCACGCCCTGAACGGCGATGTTCAGACGCTCTTGCGGCAGCTGCTGCATCAGCTGGACGAAGCCCTGACCCTCGGTGTCGCCGATGACGTTCTCCAGCGGAACCTTCACATCGTTGAAGAACAGCTCGGAGGTGTCGTTCGCCTCCATGCCGATCTTGTGCAGGTTGCGGCCGCGCTCGAAGCCCTCGGCCCCGTCGGTTTCGAGGCAGATCAGACTGGTGCCCTTGGCGCCTTCGGCCGGGTCGGTCTTGGCCACCACGATGATGAAGTTGGCCAGCTGGCCGTTGGTGATGAAGGTCTTGGAGCCGTTCAGGACATAGTGGTCGCCCTGCTTCACGGCGGTGGTCTTCACCCCCTGCAGGTCGGACCCGGCGCCCGGCTCGGTCATGGCGATGGCGCCGACCAGTTCGCCCGACTGCAGGCGCGGCAGCCAGCGCGCCTTCTGCTCGGCCGTGCCGTAGTGCCAGATGTAGGGCATGACGATCGCGTTGTGCAGCGAGATGCCGAAGTGGTCCGCGCCCTTCCAGCCCAGCTGGCGCATCAGCACGACTTCATGACGATAGTCGCCGCCGAAGCCGCCGTCTTCTTCCGGCAGCGACAGGCCCAGCAGGCCCGCTTCGCCCGCCGCGTTCCACAGCCCGCGCGGCACCGAGGATTCGGCGATCCACTGCTGGAACTTCTCCTGCGGGGCGTGCTCGTCGATCCACTTGGCGACGGAGTCGGAGAAGAGGACGATCTCCTCTTCCTTCATGAAGTCGGGTTCGGGGCTGCCTAGGACGTTCATGGGGTGTTTCCTGCTGACGCGGGCGGTCTGCGCCGCCCTTCTGCAATAAAGAAAAGGCCTCTCCTGCCGTGGCGAGAGAGGCCCCTGGGTCAGAAGCGGATCAGAACGCCTCGGCGGGCATCTGCATCAGCACCTCGGCGCCGGACTTCAGCTTCTTCAGGTGCGCCCCGGCGTCGGGCAGGATGCGCTCGACGAAGTAGCGGCCGGTCATCAGCTTGTTGGCGTAGTAGGGATCGGCGTCCCCGGCCGCGATCTTCTCTTGCGCCGCCTTGGCCATCTGCGCCCACAGGAAGGCGTAGGCCGTCAGGCCGAAGATGTGCAGATAGTCGGTCGAGGCGGCCGCCGCATTGTCCGGGTTGGCCATGCCGTTCTGCATCAGCCACATGGTGGCCTCCTGCAGCTTCTTCTTGGCGTCGGCCAGGCCCTCGACGAAGGGCTTGATCGCCTCGTCGTCGCCGCTCTCGGCCACGAAGGCGTCGATGTCGGCGAACCAGCTCATGATGGCGCGGCCGCCGTTTGCGGGCAGCTTGCGGCCGACCAGATCTAGCGCCTGGATGCCGTTGGTGCCTTCATAGATCATGGTGATCCGCGCATCGCGCAGATACTGCGAAGCGGGGAAGTGTTCGGTGTAGCCCGAACCGCCGTGAACCTGCATCGCCAGCGAGGCGACGTGGAAGCCCTTGTCGGTCAGATAGGCCTTCAGCACGGGCGTGATCAGGCCCATGTAGTCCTTGGCCTTGGCGGCGACGGCTTCATCGGCGGCCTTTTGCAGGTCGGCCTGCAGGGCGGTCCACAGGATGAAGGCGCGGCCGCCTTCGACGAAGGCCTTGGCTTCCAGCAGCATGCGGCGCACGTCCGGGTGGACCATGATCGGGTCGGCCGGGCCGTCCGGGTTCTTCGGTCCGGTCAGGCTGCGGCCCTGCAGGCGGTCGTTGGCGAACTCGACGGCGGCCTGATAGGCGGCGTCGCCGATGGCCAGACCCTGCAGGCCGGTGCCCAAGCGGGCCTCGTTCATGACCACGAACATATTGTTCATGCCGCGGCCTTCTTCGCCGATCAGCCAGCCCTTGGCGTTCTCATAGGCCATGACGCAGGTGGCGTTGCCGTGGATGCCCATCTTGTGTTCGAGGCCCGCGCAGGACACGCCGTTGCGCTCGCCCAGCGACCCGTCCTCGTTCACCAGGAACTTGGGCACCACGAAGAGCGACAGGCCCTTGATGCCCGGAACCGCGCCTTCGACGCGGGCCAGCACCGTGTGGATGATGTTGTCGGCGAAGTCGTGCTCGCCCGCCGAGATCCAGATCTTCTGGCCGGTGATCGAATAGGAGCCGTCGCCGTTCGGCACAGCCTTGGTGCGGACCATGCCCAGGTCCGTGCCGCACTGCGGCTCGGTCAGGTTCATGGTTCCGGTCCATTCGCCCGACGCCATCTTCGGCAGATACTTCTGCTTGATCTCGTCCGAGGCGCTGGCCTCGATGCCGTGGAAGGCGCCGCTGGTCAGGCCCGGATACATGGAGAAGGCGGCGCTGGCGGCGGCGGTGAACTGGCCCACCGCGCTGGACACGACCGAGGGCATGCCCTGACCGCCGAACTCGGTGCTGAAGCCCAACGAGGGCCAGCCGGCCTCGACCATCTGGTGATAGGCTTCCTTCCATCCCTTCGGCGTCGTCACCACGTCGCCCTGGATGTGACAGCCTTCCAGATCGCCGGGACGGTTGATCGGGGCGATGACCTCTTCGGCGAACTTGCCGCCTTCCTCGACGATCTGGTCGATCAGGTCGCGCGACAGGTCGGCGTCGGGCAGCTGGTTGCCGTAGCTCTCGACCTTCAGAACCTCATGCAGGACGAAGGACAGGTCGCGGACGGGCGCCTTGTAGCTCATGGGATCAGGCTCTCGCTTTGAAGGTCAGGAATTGATCGTCGGGATCGTTGAGACGCTCGCTCAGCAGGCTGGCGTAGGCCTCTGCGCCCGGCAGAAGGTCGGGACGGTGTTCTGTCAGCTTGGACTCCATCCAGGCGCAGGCGGCCTCGGCCGTCTCGATGGCGCCTTCGATGTCCTCGAGCTGCTGTTTCAGCGCCTGTATGCGGGCGCGATGGCGCGGCAGGGCGATGGCCATCTGATGGACGTTGTGGTCCTTCTGGTCATACAGATCCAGCATCTCCTGGATCTCGACCAGGGTGAAGCCGATGCGTCGGCCGCGCATGATCAGCTTCAGCCGGGCGCGGTCGCGCGGGCCGTAGACCCGCGTCTGACCCTTGCGCGACGGCGTCAGCAGGCCCTTGTCTTCATAGAAGCGCAGCGCGCGCGCGGTCGCGCCGAACTCGCGGCACAGCTGCCGGATGGAATAGGTGCGATGTTCGTCAGCAATCGGCATGACGACTTCATAACTTGACGCGGACGTAAAGGGAAGCTTTTCGCGCGCCGGGCTACGAAGTTGTGAACGAGCGGGCGAGGGGGCGTCGGCGGACAAAAGCTAAAAGGCCGCGACCGGGGACGGGTCGCGGCCTCTGTATTTGCGGGCCCTCAGGGGGAGGGGGAGAAGCGGACCCGCAAACCTTTAAGCGATGCGGCGGCTCAGCGGCGACGCAGCCACAGCACCGGCGCCGTGATGGCGATGAGGAAGACGTTGGTCAGGCTCAGGCCCAGGTCCAGGCCGAAGGCGTGCACGCCCAGGGCGATGCTCTCCAGGATCAGCAGGCCCGCCGCTGCGGTCAGAAGCAGGGGGCGGCCGAACCGCCATGAGACCAGCGGCGCCAGAACCATGGCGGCCAGGATGATCTCGGCGACGCCCAGGCCGCGCACGAAGGCCTCGCTGGCCGCGGCGGGCCACTGCATCAGGACGATCAGATTCTCCATCGGCTCGGACAGCTTGGCGTAGCCGGCGGCGATGAAGAACATGGCGATCCAGCCCTGAAAGGTCCAAAGCGCGATGTTCAGATAGTCGGCGCGGGCGCGCGCCTGGTGGGTGTTCAAGGTGGTCGTCGTCATGGCCGTAACCGTTAATTCGCAACAGTCACAAGATCAGTTGCAGGGTTCCGATTTGCAAGCGGCTGAAACAATCTGTGATCACGGTCGGAGAACGACGTGGCGACAGCAGGGCCGAAACCACAATTCCTCGTAACCCAGCCGGGATCATCCGCCTCTACGCCCGGGCGGATTTCGAGTCAACGCTCGATGACATCAATTGATGACTTAAGGGCGCGGCTTCACAATATCCGCCCATTCCCGCCTGGGCGGGGCGAGGGGGACCTCAAAGACGCCAGGCCGCCTTCGCCGCCTCCAGTCGGGCCAGCTTGGCCTGCAGCGGGGCCCAGTCGTCGGCCGTGTCGATGGCGCTCCACAGGGCCTCGACCTCGTCGATCAGCATCTCTTCCGGCTCGGGCGCGGCGAACATCGGATGCTCCAGCCGCTCGGGCCGATCGGGCTCATGCTCCATCAGGGCGAAGCGGAAGGCGTCGAAGGTCTCGCCCTGATAGGTCTTGCCGCGCACCCCGCCCAGCGCCCGCGCCGCCGAGCTGAACCCGCCGAACCAGTCGAAGAAGAGCGGCTCCCAGCGCAGGGTCTCCTTCTTCTCGCGCGCCAGCGCCAGCGTGGCGTCCAGCAGCCGCTGGTCCGCCGCCTCGCCCAGGCTCTGCACGCCCAGCCGGTTCAGGAAGGCCGCCCGCAGATGGCGGATATAGGCCGGGCCGAAGGCGTTCAGCGCCGCCGCCAGCGGTTCGGGCTCGGCGATCAGCTTCAGGCACCCGGCCAACTGGGTCAGGTTCCAGAACACCGCCTCGGGCTGGCGCGCGAAGGCGTAGAGGCCGTTCTGGTCGAAATAGGCGGCGGTGAAGCCCGGCTCATAGTGCGGCAGGAAGCGCCACGGGCCGTAGTCGAAGCTCTCGCCCGTGACGTTCAGATTGTCGGTGTTCAGCACCCCGTGGACGAAGCCCGCCGCGATCCACTTCGCCGTCAGCGCTGCCGAGGCCTCGACCACCGCCCCCAGGAAGCCCGCCGCGTCGCCCGCCGCGACCGCCGGATGATACAGGCTGCGGGCGTGCTCCATCAGCGCCTCGATCTGATCCTTGCGCCCATAGTAGGCGGCGCGCTGGAACGTCCCGAACCGGATGTGGCTGTGCGACAGCCGCACCATGACGGCCGACCGCGTCGGCGACGGCTCGTCATGTCGCTCAAGGTCTTCGCCCGTCTCGATCAGCGACAGGATGCGGCAGGTCGGCACGCCCAGGCTGTCCAGCATGGCCGCCGCCAGCGCCTCGCGCGCGCCGCCCTTCAGCGTTAGCCGCCCGTCTGCATGACGCGACCACGGCGTCTGGCCCGAGCCTTTGGTGCCCAGGTCGAGAAGGCGGGGATTTTGAGTGTCCCTATCGCCTCCCTCGCGGAGGGAGGCTGCTTGAGGGGTTTCCCGCATCTGCGCGGCCAGGAACCCGCGTCCGTCGCCGATGTCGGGGTTGTAAACGCGGAACTGATGGCCGTGGTAGCGCATGGCCACGCCGCCGGGCTGGCCGGGCAGGGGCTCGAACCGGCCGAAATGGGCGATCCATTCGGCGTCGCTCAGCGTCTCTAGCCCGACCTCGGCCGCCGCCCGGTCGTTGCGCAGGCGCAGGATCGTCTGCGGGAAATCGGCCGCCTGCACGGGGTCGCCGTAGTCGGCGCCCAGGTCGAAGAAGCGGGGTTCGGGGCGATAGGCGGGGGAGACGGGCATGGGCGGCAGATGCGCCTTCGCCGCGCATTTCGCAACTGCGAGCCCGATCGGGCCGATCAGGCTTGAACCTTCGTCGCCGATCCGTATTTTCTCCCGCAGATATCAGGTCTCGCGTGAACCGATCCCGAGGCCAGGCCGGCGCCGCCCTGCGCGCGAATCCGGTCCGGCGTCCGTCGATAACCTGACGCCACGACAGACCATCTCATTGTTTCGGAGACCTTCGTGGCCAGAAAATTCACGCTCGCCTTTCTCAAGACCGAGGCCGGTTCCGGGGCCGTCCTGGGCCTCGCCGCCGTCGCCGCCCTGATCGTCGCCAACTCGCCCCTGTCGGCCGACTATTTCGCCTGGCTCAAGAGCGTCCACGCCGTCCAGATCGGCCCGCTGCGGCTCGAAGAAACGGTCTCCGACTGGATCAAGGAAGGTCTGATGGCGATCTTCTTCCTCGTCGTCGGCCTGGAGATCAAATACGAGATCCTCAAGGGCGAACTGAGCAATCCCAAGAAGCTGGCCCTGCCCATCCTGGCGGCGCTCGGCGGCATGGCCGTTCCCGGCCTGGTCTACCTGGGCGTGGTCGGGGCGCTGGGCGGACCGACGCAGGGGTGGCCCATTCCCCTGGCCACCGACATCGCCTTCGCCTTGGCCGTCTTCGCCGTGGTCGGGCGCAATCTGCCGTCCTCCCTGCGCGTCTTCCTCTTGACCCTGGCCATCGTCGACGACCTGGGCGCCATCGCCCTGATCGCCATTCTGTTCAGCCAGGGCGTGCAGTGGATTCCGCTGCTGGCGGCGCTGGGCGTCATCGCCGTCTTCGCCGTCCTGGGGCGTCGCCGCATGGCGGCCGCCTTCTGGGTGCTGGGCTTCGGCGCCGTCTGGTATCTGACGGTGCTGTCGGGGCTGTCGACCTCGCTGACCGCCGTGGCCTTCGCCCTGATCGTGCCGGTCGAGCCGCGCCGCGAGACCTCGCAGAGCCCGCTCAAGGACGCCATGCACGACCTGCACCCCTATGTGGCCTATCTGGTCCTGCCCCTGTTCGCCTTCGCCAAGGCGGGCGTCTCCTTCGCCGGCCTGTCGCTGGAGCAGGCCTTCGCGCCTCTGGTCATCGCCATCGCCTTGGGTCTGTTCATCGGCAAGCAGATCGGCGTCTTCGGCGTGGCCTGGCTGGCGGTGAAGTTGGGCCTGGGCGACAAGCCGTCGGGCGCGGGCTGGATGCAGCTCTACGGCGTCAGCCTGCTGTGCGGCATCGGCTTCACCATGAGCCTGTTCATCGGCGTCCTGGCCTTCCCCGGCGCGGTGGACTCGCCCGAACAGATCGAGGTCAAGCTGGGCGTCATCGGCGGATCGGTGCTGTCGGCCGTCATGGCGGCGACGATTCTGGCGCTCGCCGAGGCGGGGCGAAAGAAAAGACGCGACGCGAAATCAGTCGCTTCGGCTATCTGAACGACGATAACATTGACCTAACGTCAGTATATTTGTCTCTTTATCGCCACAGGTGAGGCGGGCTTGGGTGAAATTATCGTTCTCCAAGTGGCCTCTCCTTGTCGGTGACTCGACCATAGACTACCCCTTTTGAATGAGAATTCGCGTCGTTCAATGAGCGCGGGTCATCAGGGACAGGAATCGCGCACGGCCGCGAATGCGGTCGGGCCCATAGAGTCGGGGAGCCGCCTTATGCGTTTGAACCACATCCTCCGCTGCACCGCTTCGGTCGCCGTCGTCGGCGTCGCAGCCTTCGGTCTTGTCGGCGCCGCCGCCGCTCAGGACGGACCGACCACGGTCGACGACATCATCGTCACCGCCCAGAAGCGCGAACAGAGCCTGCAGGACGTGCCGATCGTGGTGACGACCCTGTCGCAGGAGGCGCTGGACGGCGCCGGGGTCCGCGACATCAAGGATCTGCAGATCCTGACGCCGGGCATGACCGTCACCTCGACCCAGTCGGAAACCGCCACCACCGCCCGCATCCGCGGCGTCGGCACCGTCGGGGACAACCCCGGCCTGGAGAGCTCGGTCGGCGTGGTCATCGACGGCGTCTACCGCTCGCGCAACGGCGTCGGCTTCGGCGATCTGGGCGAGCTGAGCCGCATCGAGGTGCTGAAGGGGCCGCAAGGCACCCTGTTCGGCAAGAACACCTCGGCCGGCGTCATCAACATCATCACCGAGGCGCCGTCCTTCACGCCAGGCTTCAGCGCCGAGGCCACCTACGGCAACTTCAACGCCTGGGGCCTGGCCGGCTCGATCACCGGCCCGATCACCGATCAGATCGCCGGCCGCCTCTATGTGGCCAAGCGTCAGCGTGACGGCTTCTACGACGTCGTCACCGGCCCCGGCCCGCGTCAGGAGCAGGACGACCAGAATCAGGACTTCTGGACCGCGCGCGGCCAACTGCTGATCCTGCCTTCGGACGACGTGTCGATCCGCCTGATCGCCGACTACTCCAAGCGCGACGAATACTGCTGCGTCTCGACCCAGGTCCGCACCGGCCCGACCTACGGCATCATCACGGCCATCGGCGGCCAGCAGACGCCGCCCGCGCCCGGCTTCGGCAAGCTGCCCTTCTCGCGCAAGGCCTACGCCAACCGCGGCACCGGGCAGGAAATGGAGGACATGGGCCTCTCCGCCGAGGCCAACATCGACATCCCGTCGTGGAACGCCACCTTCACCTCGCTCAGCTCCTGGCGGAACTGGTCGGGCGTCAACGGCATGGACCTCGACTACACCACCGCCGACCTGCTCTATCGCGTGGACGACGGCGGCTACGGCTTCGAGCTTGAGAACCTGACCCAGGAGTTCCGCCTGGCGGGCGCTACCGACCGCCTGGACTGGCTGGTCGGCGCCTTCCTGACGCGCGAAAGCATCGCCCGTGAGGACAGCTATTGGTACGGCGCGGGCTACACCCCCTATATGTCGCTGCTGCTGGGATCGCGGCTGAACCTGACCAATCCGGCCGCCGTGAACTGCGTGACCGGGGCTGGCGCCACGCCGATGGGCATCGTCGGTTGCCTGACCGGGGCGACCGCTCCGACCGGGCCGGGCTTTGGCGTCGGTCAGGGCGTGAAGGACCACTACAGCCAGCGCACGGAATCCATCGCCTTCTTCACCAACAACACGGTGAAGCTGACCGACAAGTTCGACGTCACCCTGGGTCTGCGTTACTCGAATGACCACAAGCGCCTGCTGGGCGTTCAGGACAATGTGGGCACGAACGGCGCGGCTTGCGGCGGCGCCCTGGGCAACGCCGGCGCGATCGGCGGCGCCATCGGCATCGCGAACCCCACGCTGACGCCCGCGCAGATTCAGGCCCTGGCCTCGACCCTGGTCGGCACCATCTGCCTGCCCTGGGCCAACCCCCAGTTCGACAATCGCCGCATTTCGGAATCGAACAACGGCGGCGAGTTCTCGGGTACGATCAAGGGCAGCTATCGCTTCAACGACAGCGTCATGGGCTACGCCTCCTACGCCCACGGCTACAAGTCGTTCGGCTACAACATGGATCGGGTGCAGGCGGGCGTGACGCCGACCTCGTCGCTCTACTTCCCGTCCGAGACGGTCAACAGCTATGAAATCGGGCTGAAGAACACCCTGTTCAACCGCTCGGTGCTGCTGAACCTCACCTACTTCAATCAGAAGTTCGAGGACTTCCAGCTCAACACCTTCCTGGGCACGGCCTTCGTGGTGGAGTCCATCCCCGAGGTCACGACCGAGGGCGTCGACGCCGACTTCGTCTGGTTCACCCCGGTCGAGGGCCTGTCCTTCTCGGGCGGCGTGACCTACGCCGACACCAAATATGGCAACTTCGTCGCCTCGGACCTGACCAACCCGGCCAACTTCCCGCAGCTGTCCCTGCTGCCGGGCGCCCGCGCCTCGTTCGCGCCGGAATGGTCGGCGACGGCCTCCATGGCCTTCGACCGTTCGATCGGCGCGGGGCTGAAGCTGGGCCTGAACCTGTCGGCCAAATACTCGACCGAGTTCAACACTGGCTCCGACCTGCTGCCCTACAAGATGCAGGACGCCATGACCCTTGTGAACGGCCGCATCACTCTGGGCGCGGAAGACGAGAACTGGGCGCTGGACATCTGGGGCCAGAACCTGACGGACGAGGAGTATATGCAGGTGGCCATCAACGCCCCGCTGCAGGGCTCGGCCTTCCAGACCACGGTCCAGCCGAACGGCACCTACTACAGCCCGGCCGGCGACACCCAGACCTACAACGCCTTCATGGGCCAGCCGCGCACCTACGGCATGACCCTGCGCGTCCGCTACTGATCCAGCGCGACGTTTGAGAGTCTGAGGGCGGGTCGGAGTAGTCCGGCCCGCCCTTTGCTTTTGGCGGGACCGCGTGGGACGGAGGGGCCCAATCCCGCTCACCCCGGCGGGCGCCGGGGCCCAGTGTTTTGGCCTCAGAACGCCTCCATAATCAGGCAGGGTCGGCGACGGGCTGACGGGATCCCGGCGTCCGCCGGATGAGCGGCTATCGAACGCGACCGCCATACGAAAAAGCCCCCGGCCGCATGACCGGGGGCTTTTCCTCATTCAACCGCGAGCCGGCCGCCTCACTCCGCCGGGGTGTGGTTTTCCCCCGCCAGTCTCCGCTGCCCGGCGAACATCCGGTTCAGCATGCGCCGCCCGAAGCCGGCGATGTCGTCGATGATGGTGAACACCGCCGGGATATAGAGCAGCGACAGGAAGGTCGAGGAGATCAGCCCCCCCACCACGGCCACGGCCATGGGCGAGCGGAACTCCACGTCGGCGCCCCAGCCGATGGCGATGGGCACCATGCCCGCCCCCATGGCGAAGGTGGTCATCAGGATCGGCCGCGCCCGCTTGTGGGCGGCGTCCATGATGGCGGCGAAGCGGCTCAGCCCGCTCTTCTCGGCCATGATGATGTAGTCGACCAGCAGGATGGAGTTCTTGGCCGCGATCCCCATCAGCATCAGCACCCCGATCAGGGCCGACATGGAGAAGCTCTTGCCCGCGATCACCAGGGCGATGAAGGCGCCCCCGATGGCCAGGGGCAGGGCCGCCATGATGGTGACCGGATAGGCGAAGCTTTTGAACAGCAGGGTCAGCACCGCATACATCAGCAGAATGCCCGACAGGAAGGCGATGCCGAAGCCCACCAGCATCTCCTGGATGAACTCGGCGTCCCCGGCGGGCACCTGGCGCACGCCCGTCGGCAGGTTCTTCACCGAGGGCAGCTTGTTGACCGCCTGGCCCGCCGCGCCGGTGGTGATGCCGTCCAGCTCGGCCGAGATGGAGGCGATGCGCGAGCGGTCCTGACGGCTGACCGTGGCCGGACCGGCGCCGAACTCGATGTCGGCCACGGCGCTCAGCGGCACGGCGGCCCCTGAGGCGGTCGGCACGCGCAGCGTCTCCAGCACGTTCAGATCCTCACGCGCGGCTTCAGTCAGCTGCAGGCGAATGGGGATCTGCCGGTCGCCCAGATTGTACTTCGGCAGGTTCTGGTCGATGTCGCCGATGGTGGCGACGCGCACGGCCTGGGAGATGGCCCCGGCCGAGACGCCCAGCAGCGCCGCCTCATCCGGGCGCGGCGTGACCAGGATTTCCGGCCGGGCGATGGCGGCGGTGTTGACGATGTTGGCCAGGCCCGGCACCCCGCGCATCTCTTCCTCGACCTTGCGGGCTGCGGCTTCCAGCACGACCGGATCATCGCCCAGGATGGAGAAGGTGTAGCTGGTGCCGTCGCCTGGTCCGCCGCCCTGCTGGGCGATGCCGGCGCGGATGCGGGCGCCGGGGATCTGCTTCATCTCATCGACCATGACGCGGGCGAAGGCCTGCTGGCTCAGCTCGCGCTTACCCTTGGGCACCATGTCGGCGTAGACATTGGCCTGGTTCACCGACTGCCCGCCGATGGCGGCGTAGACCGAGGTGACCTCGGGCCGGGCGTTCAGCTTCTGCGTCACCTGCTGCACCACGACATCGGTCTGGTGCAGGGTGGAGCCGGGCGGCAGTTCGATCTGGAAGGCCGCGCGGCCCTCGTCTGCCGGCGACATGAACTCGAACGACATCTTGGCCGCGATCGACAGGCCGATGGAGCCGAACAGGAAGGCCCCGCCCATGATGAAGACGATCCAGCGATGGCGCAGGCACCACTTCAGCGAGCGCAGATAGCCCCCCATCCAGAAGGGATCCTTGTCCTCGTGGTGGGTGTGCTTGAGCATGTAGGCCGCCATCAGCGGCGTCAGCAGACGCGCCACCACCAGGGAGAAGAAGACGCTGATGCAGGCGGCCAGGGCGAAGGCTTTGAAGAACTGGCCGATGATGCCGGGCATGAAGCCCACGGGCGCGAACACGGCGATGATGGTGCCGGTCGTGGCCACGACGGCCAGGCCGATCTCATCGGCGGCCTCGAAGGCGGCGTCATAGGGCGGTTTGCCGTCGCGCATGTGGCGGACGATGTTCTCGATCTCCACGATGGCGTCGTCGACCAGGATGCCGATCGTCAGCGACAGCGCCAGCAGCGTCACCACGTTCAACGACTGGTCCATCGGCCCCAGGATGGCGAAGGTCGGAATCAGCGACATCGGCATGGCCGTCGCCGCGATCAGGGTCGCCCGCCAGTCGCGCAGGAATATCCACACCACGATGACCGCCAGGACCGCGCCCAGAATCAACGCCTCCAGTGAGGCGAGGTAGGATTCCTCGATGTATTTCACGCTCGAGGTGACCTGTTCGATGGTCAGTTCGGGATGGGCCTCGTCGATCTTCTCGACCTCGGCGCGGACCTTTTCGGAGACCTTGACCTCGCTGGCCTCGCGCGAGCGCAGGAAGTTGAAGGTCACGGCCTCCTGGCCGTTGTAGCGGGCCAGGCGGCGCGGTTCGCTCCACTTGTCGACCACCGCGCCCAGGTCGCCCAGGCGTACGTTCTTACCGTCGCCGACAGGCACCAGGGTCTCGCGCAGCTGCTCCACCGAACCGGCGGCGCCCAGGGTGCGCACGGCGCGCTCCGAACCCGCGATGGTGACGCGACCGCCCGGCAGGTTGTTGTTGACGTTGGTCAGGGCCTGGCTGACCTGGGCCGCCGTCACGCCGTAGGCGCTGAGCCGCTGCGGATCCAGTTCGACGCGGATTTCGCGGTCCACCCCGCCGGAGCGGTTGACCTCGCCGACGCCGCCCAGCGCCAGCAGGGCGCGGCTCATCTCATTGTCGATGAACCAGCTGATCTGCTCGGGCGTCATCGTCTCCGAGCGCACGACATAGGTGATCAGGGCGTCGCCGGTGATGTCGATGCGCTGGACCGTCGGCTCCTGCATGTCTTGGGGCAGGCTGGCGCGCACCCCGCTCATGGCGTTGCGGACGTCGTTGGTGGCGCGCTCGGTGTCGGTGCCCAGTTCGAACTCGATGGTGGTCGAGGACACCCCGTCCGAGACGTTGGAATAGATGTGGCGCACGCCCGACAGGCCGGCGATCGAATCCTCGATCACGCGCGTGACCTGCACCTCCATCTCGGTCGGGGCGGCGCCGGGGCGCGCGGCCGTGACCGCGACTAGGGGAAAGTCGATGTCGGGGTTGTTGTTGATCCGCATCCCGGCGAAGCCGGTCACGCCGCCCAGCGTCAGCAGCAGGAACAGCAGGATGATGGGGATGGGGTTCTTGATCGCCCAGGCGGAAAGCTGATTCATGGCCGGGCCTTATTTCTTGGCGGGCGCTTGGGCGGGGGCGGCGGCCGGAGGCGCTGCGGGCGCAGCGGCGCGCGGCGCGGCCACTGTCACCTTGTCGCCGTCGTTCAGGAAGCCGGCGCCGGCCACCACGACGCGGACGCCCGCGTTCAGCCCCTCGACCGAGGTCTGGTCGTCGCGCCGCGACAGCACCGTCACCGGCACGAAGCGCACCGAGGAGTCGGCGTTCAGCACGAACACCCCTGACTTGTTGCTGCGGTAAAGGACCGCGTCCGTCGGCACCACGGTCGCCGGTCGGGCGCCCGCCTCGATGGCGGCGCGGGCGAACATGCCGGGTTTCAGCGCGCTGCCGGGCGCCAGGCTGATGCGCGCCAGGCCGAGGCGGGTCTGCGGATCGACTTCGGGCGTCACGATGCGGACCGTGCCGGTGGTCGAACCGGCCTGGCTGGAGGTGACGGCCGCGCTCTGACCGGCCTGGATCAGCGGCAATTCGGTCTCGGGCACCTGGGCGTCCAGCTCCAGACGGCCGTCGCGCACCATGCGGAACAGTTCGGTTCCGGCGCTGATGATCTGGCCCTTGGTGACGCTGCGGCTGATGATCAGGCCGCTGACCGGCGCGCGGATGGTGGCCTGGGACAGGCGAGTCTGGGTCTCGGCCAGGGCGGCCTGGGCCGAGGCCAGATTGGCCGCCGAGGCCCGCTGATTGGCCAGGGCCGTGTCCAGCGACGCCTGGCTCAGGAAGCCGCGCGTCTTCAGCTCCTGCGCACGGCCCAGGGCGGCGTCGTCGCGGGCGACGTTGGCCTCGGCCGTCTGCACCGCCGCCTGCTGCTGGCGCACCTGGGCGCGCAGCAGGACGTCGTTCATCTGCACCAGCGGCTGGCCCTGACGGACATAGGAGCCTTCATCGACATAGAGGGTCGTCGCCGTCAGTCCGCCGGTCTCGGCGCCGACCGGCACCTCTTCCCAGGCCGAGACGGTGCCCGAGGCGACCACGGTGCGAGGCAGGGCGACCGAGGTCGCCGTCGTCGCGCTGACGGTCTGGCGCGAGGCGCCGTCCTTCTTGTCCTTTTCGTCCCCGTGTCCGCCGCAGGCGGCCAGGGTCAGACTTGAAGCCAAGGCGAGAGCCAGGCTGACGTTCAGCCGGGCCGGAAAGCGTCGAGAGATCGCCACGTGCGGATATCCTGGGAGGTTGAGCGTACAGTCAGGCGCGCGCCAACCTTCTGTCCGGCGTCGCGGGCATAGCAACGCTGTTTACCCGTTCGGCGATCCGCGCTCAAACGACTCATTCGCAATTACTGCGATGTAATCTGCAACCGAAATGGGTTCTGACTGTGCGGGCGGCCGAGGTGCGATCAGGGGCGGACCCGATCCGGCAAGGCGGCGACCTCAGCCGCGCTCAGGGCCTTGACGATACGGACGCGGCAAGGACCGTTGACGCCCGACATGCCGCGCACGTTCAGGTTCGCCCAGTCGCCGGCGCACAGGCGTGACTTGCCGGCGCTTTGCGGGCGAATGGTAAGGGCCGTGGCGAAGTCCATGTCCTGACAGATGCCGGCCGCCTGGGCGTGATAGATGCGTCCGCGACCCGTGTCGAAATAGATGTTGGTGCGATCATCCGAGCGGAAGTTGCGGACCTGATCGGCATAGAAGCAGGGGGCCGCCGTCGACGAGGCCGTCTGCACGGTGGAGGCGCCGCCGTTCCTCTGGGGCGCGCAGGCTGCGACGCCCAGGCTCAGCGCCAGGCTCAAGGCCGTGATCTTACAAGCGGCGAAGGGAATGCGGCGAGCCATGGCGAATCCTTTGTCGATCGTTGGTATGCAACCCTAGTGGTCTTCAGCGACATTGTCATGACGCGCAGGGCTCAGACGATGCCCATGGTCGAGCTGAACGGGAGATGACCGTCCCATGATCAGCGCCGCCAGATGCTCGCCCAGCAGGGGGGCGACGCAGAAGCCGCGCGAGCCCAGCCCCGTCAGGACGTACAGACCGGCTTCGCTCCAGGCGCCGCACAGCGGCAGGCGGTCGGGCGTCGTGGCCCGCACGGCGACCCGGCGGCCGCGCGCCTCGGCGGGGGTCTGATCCACGGCCTCGGCGAGGGCGGGCAGGGCGGCGGCCAGGGTCGCCTGGTTGCGGGCGCTGGCCGCATCGGAGGCCTCGGGCGTCTTCACGCCCCGGTCGTGGGTGGCGCCGTATAGCATCCCGTTTCCGGTCGGCGCGGCGTAGCCGCCCCAGGCGACGGGCAGAGGCGGCGGCGTCCCTTCGATCCAGTCCGCCTGTCCCGCCACCGGCGACAACGGCAGGTCGGGCATGAGCCGCGCCGATCCCCAGCCCGCCGCCAGCACCACGGCGTCCGCCTCGGCCAGCACGTCGCCGTCCTCGCCCTTCACGCGCCAGCCGTCTGTCGTCGCCTCCAGCGCGGCCGCGCGTCCCGCCGCCCGTTCGGCGCCCGCCAGCCACGGCTCCAGTATGGCGCTGGAGCGCGTCGCCAGGGCCTGGCCCATCATCAGACCGCCGCGCGTCGTGGGTTCGCCCAGGCGCTCGGCGCAGGCGGCGGGGTTCAGCCGCTGCATGGCGCCCTCGGGCCACAGGGGCTGGGCCGCGATCTTGTCGAAGCGGGCGGCGTCGCGCGGAGCCTGCTCCAGTTGCAGCACCCCTTCGGCGACGACGGCGCCGGGCAGGGCGCGGTACAGGCTTCCCGCTCGCTCCAGCGCTTGGGCGTGGAACCCGGCGATGAAGGCGTCGCCGGCATCCAGCCTCGGCGTGACCAGCGACGCGGGAAAGCCCGAGGCCCCCGCGCCCGCCCGCTCGGCCTCGACGACCGTGACGCGCGCGTCCTCGGCGATCAGGGCGCGGGCGACGGCGGCCCCGGCGATCCCGGCGCCGATCACGGCGACATGGCGGGGGCGCTCCGTCGGCGCCTCGCCCGCCATGCGCGCCTCCAGCCGTTCGCGCTTCCTGCCGTGGCCGGGCTTCTTCTCGACGGTGAAGCCGTACTCGGCCAGGCCGCGCCGCACGGCTCCGGCGACGGTGAAGGTGGCCAGCCGCGCGCCGGGGTTGGAGCGCGCCGCGACGAGGGCCAGAATCTCGGGCGACCACATGCCGGGGTTCAGCGCGGGCGAGAACCCGTCCAGGAACCAGGCGTCGGCCGGTCCCGACCATTGGTCCAGCGCCCAGCGGGCGTCGCCGACGGCCAGGTCGATCGTCGCCCCCCACTGCGGCAGGTCCAGCCGATGAAAGCCGGACGTCCCGGCGGGCCAGGCGTCCAGCACCCCGGCGGCCGTTTCGGCCAGCTCGGGCCAGGCGGCCAGGGCGCGCGCGGCCTCATCGCGCGTCAGCGGGAAACCTTCGATGGAGAAGACCTTAAGCCGCGCCCCGTCCGCGCGCGTGCGCCGCCACAGGTCCAGCAGGGCGACGATGTTCAGCCCGGTGCCGAAGCCCAGCTCGCCGACGGTGAAGGCGGATCGCCCGGACCAGGCCTCGGGCAGGCCGCAGCCCTGCAGGAAGACCGCGCGGGTCTCGGCTAGGCCGTCGTCCTTGGAGAAATAGACATCGCCGAATCGCCCGGAACGGGGCGAGCCGTCGTCGGCCCACAGCAGTTGGGGCGAGGCGTCGTCGGAGGGCGGTGCGGCGGTCATGGCGGGGGTCTATCGGGCCGCGCCGCCGGACGAAAGCCGCCCTGCCTGGAAAGCGGGCATGAAAAAGGGGCCGTCCGTGAGGACGACCCCTTTCCGCATCGCGATCCGAAGACCGCGATCCAAGACGTAAGTCTTAGTGAGCGGCAGCCGGAGCAGCCGGAGCAGCGGCCGGAGCGGCAGCGGCGTCAGCGGCCGGAGCAGCAGCGGCGTCGGCAGCCTTGGTGGCTTCGCCGGCAGCTTCGCCAGCGGCGGCGGCGGCGTCGGTGGCGGCGGCGTCAGCCGTAGCAGCGGCGTCGGCAGCGGTGTCGGCGGCGGCGGTGGCGTCGGCGGCGGCGTCTTCAGCCTTGTCCGTGGCGGCCGGTTGGCAAGCAGCCAGGGCCAGAGCGGCGGCCGAAGCGGCGATCAGAGCGGTGATGCGCATAGGTTTCTTCCTTCAGAAGGTAAAAGCGAGACCATGAACCTCGCTGAGGAAGTGATAACGGCTTCGTGAGCGGGAGTGCAAGCGATTTCTCACGCGTTCGTGAAGACAACTTGAGGCAGGCCGGATTCAGCCCCGAAATTCAAGGGTTGTCCGGAGGAACGGGACGCGGCGCCGTCGGGTCCATGGGGTCGGGCGGAGTCGGCTCGTTCGGATCGGGCGGCAGGGTCGGGGGCGTGGGGACGGGGATCGCGTCGCCTGGCGGCGGGGTCGCCGTTCCCGTCGAATCGGGCGCAGGCGCGGGACTGACCGGAGGCGCGGCGGCTGCGGGCGCGGGGTCGGCCAGGGGGGCGGGCCGTTCGGGCGCCCGTTCGTTGCAGGCGGCGGTCAGCATCAGAATCGACAGGCCGCCGAGCGCGGCTGCGAAATGGGCGGGACGGCGGGTGAGACGCACAGGCATGGGACGGCTCCAGGCGTAGGGCCGCGCACGCGGCCGTGATCCTGAGAGAACCGTCGTGAACGCTCCGTGTTCCGAAGATCGCCGAAGGGCGTCAGGCGTCCATCGGCGCGGCGGCCAGGGCTTCTTCCATTTCGGTGAAGGACGGCTGGGCGGTCGAGGGGATGTCGCCGCGGCCGATCTCGACCGAGATCTGGGCCGCGTTGCCGTGCAGGTGGGCCACCAGCACCGACTGGATGATCTTGTAGTAGGCGCCTTCCTCTTCGACGATGGCGTTGAGGCGCGAGGCGAACGGCCCGACCAGGCCATAGGCCAGGAAGACGCCCAGGAAGGTGCCGACCAGGGCGCCGCCGATCATGCCGCCCAGCACTTCCGGCGGTTCGGTGATCGACCCCATGGTCTTGATGATGCCCAGCACGGCGGCGACGATGCCCAGGGCGGGCAGGCCGTCGGCCAGGGTTTGAAGCGCGTGGGCCGGGGCCAGGGCCTCGTGGTGGTGCTTCTCCAGCTGCTTCTCCATGGCGTCCTCGATCTGGTGCGGATCCTCGAGGTTCATGGTCATCATCCGCAGGGTGTCGCAGATGAAGTCGGTGGCGAAGTGGTCCTTCAGCACCTTGGGATATTTCTGGAAGATGGCGCTTTCGGCCGGCTTTTCGATGTGGCTTTCCAGGGCGATCACGCCCTTGGACTTCATCGTCTTGGTCAGCTGGAACAGCAGGCTGAGCAGATCCTTGTAGTCCTGCTTCTTCCACTTCGGCCCGGCGAAGCACTTGCCCAGGCCGCCCAGGGTGGCCTTGATCACCGGCAGGCTGTTGGAGATCAGGAAGGCCGCGATGCCCGCTCCGAAGATGGCCATGAGCTCATAGGGCAGCGAATAGAGGATCGTCGCCATCTTGCCGCCGTGCAGCAGGAAGCTGCCGAACACCATGGCGAACAGCATGACGATGCCGATGATCTGGAACATGAGGCGAGCAGGCGTCCTGGAGCCGAAGGGTTAGGACGCCGTTATCGGCGTTAATGCTTAAGGCCGCGTTTCGCGAATCCCGGTTCGGGACGAAAACGCGAGATGGGCGACGCTAGAGCATATAGGGGCCCCACATGAAGACGACGGCCCCGAAAACGCCCAGGGCCGTGACGGCGGCGGCCAGCCCCATCGCGACGACGGTCAGTCGCTGGAGGCCGCGGCGGGCGCTGCGTCCTGCGCGCCAATAGGCTTCGAACAGGGCCAGGGGAATGAGATAGGCGCCGAACTGCAGTACGACGTCGGCCGGGCCGGACAGGGTCTTGTTCATGCCGAGGCCGCCCGTGGCGATGGCCCAGGCCATCAGTCCCACCCGCAGGAACCAGACGCCGTTGACCGCCAGAAAGGCGCGCATCGCCCATCGTCGATGCGCCTCGAAGTCCCGTCGAACGGCCGTGCGCCAGGCCAGGGCGGCGAAGATCAGGATCAGCGCCCCGTCCACCGAGACCGCGACGGCCGATATGAGCGACAGATAGGTCTCTCGCCCCCAGGTCAGCCACAGGCCGCCGACCGCCATGACGACGGCCGTCATCAGGAAGACGCGCCCGTTCCAGCGATGGAGGGCCGGCGCCCGGCGCCGCAGGGCCGGAATCAGCTGTATCAGTCCGCCCAGGGTGACGACCGCCGCCAATAGGACGTGGATGGCGAACATCACATTCCCCACGTCGTCGCCGGGCGCATAGCCCTTGATCAGTGGCTTGTCGTTCCAGCCGGCGAAGTCCCCGATCAGGGTCCGCCGTCCGAAATGGGCCAGGATCATCCAGACGAAGGCGGCCTGGCCGATCGCGGCGACGCCGAACCAGATCACGCCGGATCGCCGCAGCAGGCTTGCGTCCGATCGCGCGCGGATCGGGGGGCTTGCGGTTTTCGATATCGTCACGTCCTGTGCGTCCCTGGTTCGTTTGAGGTGATCCGGGCTGTGAGCGGTTTGGCCGTCGCGATCTCGCCGATTTGGAAATCGGCCATGGATTTTCCCTTGCGCCGGCGCGGAAAGGTTCAGTCATGAGCGCCGACGGCTTGATGGCGTCGTCGCGCGCCGGGTCGCGCCTGTCGGAGCTGACGCTGTACGGCGGTCTTTTCGCTACGGCGGCGGGGGCCTTCTGTCTGGCGCAGGTCATGGGCCATCGCTTCGGCATGGCGTCGGAAGCGGTCGCCGTGCTGGGCGACGCCACCTGCGGCTGGTCCTGGCTGTTGGTCCGCGCCCTGTTCCAGCCGCCTCTTCCGGCCGGAGGCGCTCGCGCCCGGTGGCCCCTGCTTGTGGTTCTGGCCCTGGTGGGGGCGGGGGCTTTCCTGCGCCTGGCGCCGGATGTTTCAGCCGCCGGGCCGCGCATGGTGGACAATCTGAGCGGCCTGGTCAGCTCCGCCCTGCTGCTGCTCGCCGCCGTCGAGCCGCTCAAGCGGCTGGGGTCGGGCGTTTCCGCCTCGGAGCGCGGTTTCCGCATCGGCTTCGCCGTCGGCTATGCGGCGATCCTGGCGGTCGCCGTCGTCTGGGTGAACGGCGCGCCGGACGGGAGCTGGGCCGCGCTTCGGAGCGGCGAGATCAAGGCGGTCTGCGCCCTGATCGCCCTGGGCGGCATGGGCTTCGCCGTCTGGTGGCGTCGCCGCCGCCCGCTGACGACGGCCGTTCGCAGTCGCGCCCGGCCCCGGACCGATGCGGAGGCGGACCTGGGCGAGCGCATCCTGCGTCTGATGACCGAACAGGCGCTCTACGCCCAGCCCAACCTCAAGGTGTCGGATCTGGCGCAGCGTCTGGGCGAGGCGGAATACAAGGTCAGCCGCAGCATCGCCGGGCTGGGCTTCCGCAACTTCAGCCAGATGGCCAACCATTTCCGCATCGAGGAGGCGAAGCGGCGGCTGGCGGACCCCGCTCTGCGCCGCCTGCCGATCCTGACCATCGCCTATGACTGCGGCTTCGGGTCGATCGGCCCCTTCAACCGCGCCTTCAAGGCGCAGACCGGCGTGACGCCGCAGGCGTTTCGCGCGCGGGTCTAGAGCCGCGTCGCGCCGCTCAGGATCGCCTCGCGCGCCTTGGCGGTCAGCTTCTGATAACCAGCCTTGCCGCCGCGCACCCAGACGGGGCCGTCGACCTTGTCCGGGTCGAAGCCGTCGGCGACCAGATCGACCTTGCGGTATTTGAAGGTGCCGGTGGTGTCGGCCGACTTCAGCATCCGCACGAACACCGGCCGGGCGTAGGTCGGCAACTGCTCATCGGCCCAGGCGGCGAAGGCGGCTGCGTCGAACTTCTCGTCCAGCACCAGGCCGACCATGCCCGCCTTGCCTTCCTGGCCCGGCACCTCGACGCCATAGGCGATGACTTCCTGCACGCCCGGCGCCTCGGACAGGCGCTGTTCGACCTCGGCGGTCGAGACGTTCTCGCCCTTCCAGCGGAAGGTGTCGCCCAGACGGTCCATGAAATAGAGGTAGCCCTGACGGTCCTGGCGCATCAGGTCGCCGGTGCGGAACCAGCGGTCGCCCTTCTTGAACACGTCGGTCAGGATCTTCTTCTCCGAAGCCTTCTTGTCGGCGTAGCCCGAGAAGTCGTGGCGGATGTCGCTGCCGATCTGGCCGATGGCCTCGCCCGTCTCGCCGGTCAGCACCAGGCGGCACAGGCCGTCGTGGCCGCGCACCGGCTCGCCCGTCTCCGGGTCCAGGTCGATCAGGCGGATGTTGATCTGCGACTTCAGGAAGCCCGGCACGCGGCCGATGGCCCCAGCCTTGCCGTCGAAGTTGAACAGGGAGACGTTGCCCTCGGTCGAGCCGTAGAACTCAAGAATGTCCTTGATGCCGAAGCGGCTCTGGAACTCGGGCCAGACGTCGGGGCGCAGGCCGTTGCCGAAGGCCAGCCGCAGCTTGTGGCCCTTCTCGTCCGGGTTTTCGGGGCTGTTGATCAGATAGCGGCACAGTTCGCCGATGTAGACGAACATGGTCGCGCCGGTCGTCTTCACGTCGGGCCAGAAATGCGTGGCCGAGAAGCGCCGCCGCGTGATCATCCGCCCGCCGTTCAGCAGCACCGAGCCGACGCCGACCAGCCCCCCGGTCGAGTGATACAGCGGCAGGACGTTGAACAGGGCGTCCTTCGGCGTCGAGGCCGTGGCCCCGGCGAAGGCGCGCATATAGGTCCGCACCCGCGAATGCGGCATCCGCGCCGCCTTGGGCAGGCCGGTCGTGCCCGAGGTGTAGATGTACAGGGCCGTGTCGCGGTTGGTCATGCCCTGACGCAGCGAACGGTCGGGCCGTACGGACGATGCGCTGCGCACGGCGTTGTCCAGGTCGCGGCGCGCGTTGGTCTCGTTCTCTTCGCCCAGGCCGTGGACCCAGATCATCAGGTTGCGGTCGACCAGGCCGCGCGCGTCCTCGACCGCCTGCCAGCAGTCCTCGTCCGTCACCACGTTGAAGGCGGTCGAGATGGTCAGGCAGTGGGCCAGGGCCGCGCCGGTCAGATTGTTGTTGATCAGGGCGGTGGCCACCCCGACCTTGGAGAAGCCGAACCAGGCGGCCACGTATTCCACGCGGTTGTGCATCACCAGGGCGATGACGTCGCTGCGCTTCAGATTGCGGCTCTTGGCCCAGTTGGCGTAGCGGTTCGCCAGGGCCTCGAACTCGCGATAGGTCAGCTTGCGGCTCTCGTCCTCGACCGCGATGTTGGGGCCGAACCTGTCGACCGCCTCCTCGATGTCGTCACAGGCCAGGACGTCGCTGTCGAGCGTGATGGGCTTGATGCGCTTCAGAAGTCTGAACAGCCCGCCAGCGAACTTGATGTCACGCCGGATGTTTGCCGCCAGTCCCATGGGTGCGCCGCCTCTTCCCGATTGCCTTTGTCATGGTTGATGGACGGCGCGGGGCGGCGGGTCAACCGGCGGCGGAGACGCAGGCGGGGCCATTCGACAAAAAGGCAAGCTTTCGCGTCCTTTTCAATGACGTAGGGTCAAGTCGAAGGCCGACCTAAGGTCAAGCTGATCCGACGCTGATCGGCGGTTCCACACTGGATCGTCTACAGATGAAATCGGGCCCGCGCCTTCATGACTGATCAGGCGGACGTCGCATCTCATCGCGAGGCGGGCGTCACGCGCCAGACCGCGTCGCCCACGTCGTCTGCGACCAGCAGGGCGCCGCGTCCGTCTACCGCCACCCCGACCGGCCGCCCCATGGCCTCGCCCCTTGCGTTGCGGAAGCCGGTCAGCACGTCCTGCGGCGGGCCGTCCGGGCGGCCCTCGCGGAAGGGCACGAAGATGACCTTGTATCCGGACGGCGGGTTGCGGTTCCACGAGCCGTGCTGGCCGATGATCGCCCCGTCGCGCCACTGGGGCAGCAGCGCCCCCGTATAGAAGGTCAGGCCCAGCGAGGCCGTATGCGACCCCAGGGCGTAGTCGGGCTTGATCGCCCTGGCGACCATGTCGGGCCGGGCGGGCTGCACCCGTTCGTCGACATTCTGGCCGTAATAGCTCCACGGCCAGCCGTAGAATCCGCCGGGCGTGACCGAGGTCATGTAGTCGGGCACCAGATCGTCGCCCAGGGCGTCGCGCTCATTGACCGAGGTCCACAAACGCCCGTCCTGCGGATTCCAGGCCAGGCCGACCGGGTTCCGCAGCCCCGAGGCGAAGACGCGCCGTGCGCCCGTCGCCGCGTCGATCTCCAGAATGGCGGCGCGGTCGACCTCCTCGTCCAGCCCGTTCTCGCCGATGTTGGAGTTGGAGCCGACCCCGACATACAGCTTGGTCCCGTCCGCCGAGGCGATCAGGCTCTTGGTCCAGTGATGATTGCGTCCGGCGGGCAGGTCCGCGACCTTGACCGGCGTCGCGTCGATGCGCGTCCGGCCCGTCTGATAGGGGACCATGACCACGGCGTCGGCGTTGGCCACGTACAGCCGCTCTCCGACCAGGGCCATGCCGAAGGGCGAGGTCAGGCCGCTCAGGAAGACGGTCTTCGTCTCCGCCGTCCCGTCGCCGTCGGCGTCGCGCAGCAGGCTGATGCGGTCGGCGCTGGGGCGGTCGCCCGATCCCGCGCGCGCCATAACCAGCCCTTCGATCCAGCCGCGCAGGCCCCCCTTCTTCTCCTTCGGCTTGGCGGGCCCCTGGGATTCGGCGACCAGGACGTCGCCGTTGGGCAGGACGTAGAGCCAGCGCGGATGATCCAGCCCCGTCGCAAAGGCGTTCACCGCCAGGCCCGCCGCCGCAACCGGCGTCTGTCCCTGCGGCCAGCCGACGGCGCGGGCGATCTTCACGGTCGGCACGGCCTGGGGCTGGGGCGCCGGCAGGTTGGGCGCGGCGCCGAAACCGTCTGTTTCCGGCAGCACGCTTTCGGTCTCGCAGGCCGTCAGACCGAGCAGGGCGACGAGGGGCAGGGCCAGAAGAAGGGGGCGGCGAGGGGACATGGCGATCGTCCTGTGCGGTTCGGCCTCGACTATAACGCCTTTCAGGGGGGATCGCTCCTGCAACCCCTTTCCGTTGGAAGAGGATGGGCGTCCCCTTGAGCCGCATCATGCCGCTCCTTATCTGCCTTCCCCGAAGCCGGGAGGGGCTCCATGCCAGTCGTCATTTCCATCGAAGGTCTGACCAAGACCTACAAGTCCGGCCATCAGGCCCTGAAACGCGTCGATCTGGAGATCGAGAAGGGCGAGATCTTCGCCCTGTTGGGGCCGAACGGGGCGGGCAAGACGACGATGATCTCCATCGTCTGCGGCATCGTCACCCCGTCCAGCGGAACCATCACCGCCGACGGCCACGATATTCAGAGCGACTACCGCGCCGCCCGCACCAAGATCGGCCTGGTGCCGCAGGAGTTGACGACTGACGCCTTCGAGACCGTCTGGGCCACCGTGACCTTCAGCCGGGGCCTGTTCGGCAAGGCGCCGAACCCGGCCTATGTCGAGCAGATCCTTCGCGACCTTTCCCTGTGGGACAAGAAGGACGCCAAGATCATGACTCTGTCCGGCGGGATGAAGCGCCGCGTCATGATCGCCAAGGCCCTGAGCCACGAACCGGAAATCCTGTTTCTCGATGAGCCCACGGCGGGCGTCGACGTCGAGCTGCGCCGGGACATGTGGTCTCTGGTGCGCCGCCTGCGCGAGCGCGGCGTGACCATCATCCTGACCACCCACTACATCGAGGAAGCCGAGGAGATGGCCGACCGCGTCGGCGTCATCCTCAAGGGCGAACTGATCCTGGTCGAGAAGACCGCCGACCTGATGCAGAAGCTGGGCAAGAAGACCCTGACCCTTCAGCTTCAGGAGCCGCTGGCGGCCCTGCCGCCCGAACTGGCCGACTGGAACCTCACGCTGCAAGGCGACGGGACCGAACTGGAATACGTCTTTGATTCCAACGCCGAAAAGACCGGCGTCCCCTCCCTGATGCGCCGCCTGTCGGATCTCGGCGTCGGCTTCAAGGATCTCAGCACCCGCCAGAGCTCGCTCGAGGACATCTTCGTCGGCCTGGTCCATCAGGATCGGGAGGCCGCGTGATGAGCTTCAACGGATACGGAGTCTGGGCCATCTATCGCTTCGAGATGGCGCGGGCTTTACGCACCCTGTGGCAGTCGCTGGTGACGCCGGTTATCACCACCTCGCTCTATTTCGTCGTCTTCGGCGGCGCCATCGGCAGCCGCATGACCGAGGTGGACGGCGTGCCCTACGGCGCCTTCATCGTGCCGGGACTGATCATGCTCAGCCTGTTCACCCAGTCGATCTTCAACGCCTCCTTCGGCATCTACTTCCCCAAGTTCACCGGGACGATCTACGAGATCCTGTCCGCGCCCGTGTCGCCGCTGGAGATCGTGCTGGCCTATGTCGGGGCG